>NZ_JACCBB010000002.1 GCF_013409345.1 Kineococcus aurantiacus | reverse complement strand
TACTGCACCGCGGCCGCGGCGTACCAGTCCCGCAGCGCCTGCTCGTCTAGGCGGTCAAGCAGCAGCCGGACGTGGCCCCAGGGAAGTTGTGCCACAGCCTGTGGCACAAAGTCGGCCTCAGCCGGCCAGGCCAGGGCGAAGGAGCGCATGTAGTGCAGGTTGCGCACCGAGAAGCCACCCAGGTCGGGGAAGGCGGCCCGCAGGTCTTTCGCGAGGCGGTCGATGACCTTGGCGCCCCAGCCGGCGTGGTCCTGCCGGTCGAGGATGTCGCGGCCGATGGACCAGTACAGGCGCAGCAGCTCGGTGTTGGCGGCGCGGGCGGCGCGGACTTGGGTGGTGCGGACCCGCTCCTTCAGCGTCTCCAGCAGCTGTACGTAGCCGGCCGGCTCCAGCTCCCCGCCAGAGCGCGGGGACTGGCGCGGGGACTGGCGCGGGGACTGCGGGGTGGCCATGCCCTGATCCTGACGTACCCCTACGACGTCACTGCCGCATCCCCAGCCCAGCACACCTCAGTCGAGGGGCCTTGGTCCTGATGTCCCAGCCCAGGAGGCTCTGACTCCCAGCCAGTCGATCAGAGGCAGCCGGTGCTGCTGACTCACCTCAGACGGCGCTCGAAGCAGCCGGGGGCCGCCTGAGTCGTCGATAGTCGATACACCCGCCTGTCGTGTGGTGACCGACCGCAGCATGCGCCTACGCGCGGGGTCATGTCGGGCCAGCTGAGATCATGCCGCGCTCGGTCAGGTCACTCCGCTGCGGGCTGGCCACACCGCCGGCCGCTTCCTTTGGGGCCGTCGGCGGGCCGACCACTCCAACAGTGCGGCGGCCAGACGCTGGGCATGCGACGGGCATGCCGGCCAGCCGCTCGGTCTTGCCGGTGTCCAGCACGATGTTGGAGACGTCTTGTCAGCGGCCTTGCCCCTTCAGCTCCCACATCCGCGACCAGGCAATGGTCGATAGCCACGACAAGACCTCGTGCAGCCGCAGCCCGCGCTGGTTCGGGTAGGTCCCGGGTGGGGCGATGAGGAGCATGACCAGTCACAGGGAGTAGAAGACGAGCTGGACGAGGGACAGGCCGATGTCCCACCCGCCGGGGTCACCGGCCAGCCGCATCAGGGCCGACACGACAATCACGCTGAAGGCGATGCTCGCGACCCAGCGCAGGGCGCGGCTGACCGTCATGGCGTAGGAGGACAGCAGATCTCGCCGGTCTGGCCCTGCGCCTACTTCGAGGTCCGGCTTGGACAGGCCCACGTCCGCACGCTTCCAGGTCCAGCCTTCGGCCGCGTCCGAACCTGGCCGGCGCAGGCGCTGCATGCCGACGGGCCACCGCTTCGGCTGACGTTGGAGGAGACGTCGGTCGTCACCGTGCGCGCCTGCCTGGGCTGACGCTCCCACAGGTGGGCACGCGCCACCGGAAGACGCGGCGGTACCTGCCGAAGGGGCGGGTGCGGCGGAGGTCGGTGGGCGTGCCCGCCGACGGAACGACTGCAAGGCGAGGAGGGTGCTCTTGAGGGAGGGGCAGTACCTGTCAGTCCGGAGGCTCCGTGAGGGCGAGTACCCACGTGCCTGCTCCGCCGTCGCGTACGGGAGTGAAGGTGAGGCCGACCCGCTGGGCGATGCCGAGCATCGGGTCGAGTGGTCTTGGCGGTGAGCCCAGCCCGCGTCTTTGCCGAGGCTGTGGTGTGAAGTGTGTCGATTAGGGACAGATCGCCAGGCCGGTACCGACCTAGCGTTCCTTCCCATTGGTGAGCGCTTGCATCGAGGAGGGCCCGTGGTTGCTGCAGCGGCAGTCGAAGGCACGCTGGACGAAGTCGGCCTTCGCGGGCGGTCCCCTGTCTGTGTCGTGCAGGGCTGGGTGCGTGCACAGGTGGATGTTGACCATCCAGGTACTCCAGCTGCAGCCATTCCCGTCTTCGACCAACGCGGTCCGCTGGGTGTTACTGAAGGGGTATGGATCGGTGTGGTGAGCTTTCGCGCCGATGGACGGCAGCGGCGCGAACTTTCCATCGTGTCGGTCGCCCGACCAGCCAAAGCACAAGGTGCTCTTGGGCGCCGATCGTTGGAAGTTCGACTGGTGGGTGCATGCGACAGCCTTGACGGCCAGTTTGTGGCGGTCCAGCTTTTCGAGCGGATTCGCACCCAACCCCTGTCGGCCTCGGCGGAGTCGGTGGCGCTGCAGGCGGTCGAGGACGCCGGCAGGGCCCAGCAGTGGATGCTCCACGGCAACCATGGGTGAGTGCTTGAGTGTGCCGGGGATGTGCTTGGGGGTATTTGATGAATTCCGCAGGCCTGTGCTGACCGTCCTGATCACGGCGACGTCCCGAGGGCACGCGGTGACGGATGAGGATGAGACCGTGCGAGAGGCACCTCGTCGCCGACCGCGTGGCACGTGCTGAGCCCTTGCATGCTACGCGGGGCACGTACGAGGCGGGCCCGGCCCTCGCTCGGTTGGTATGTCCCCGGCGACTACTGAGATGTAGCCGTCTCCGTCTTACGCGACATCACCCCGATGTTGGCCTCTCGGAACAAGGGGTGTTTCACCCCTAGATGACGACCGGGGTGAACGTTGCTGGCTGGGTCGACCTGTCGATTCCTACCCTGGCATGAACAGCCCTTGGAACTCGCCCGCCAGGGTTGCGGATCTGCTCGTCACGAGGTACTTGAGTCGTCGCGTCGTGCGAACCTGCTGGGGCCGTGCAACAGCGATCTGCTGGCGAGAGTCGCCAAGACCTTTCATGGGATTACCTGGGTCACAGATGCGTGTTGAACGCCGGTCGGGGATGCCCGAGCGGTGGATCAGGCAGTCCTTGCGGTGTGGTTCCTCCCGCGAGACGCCGTACGAGGGGCCTTAGGGGAATATGTTGCGAGGTCCCGCTGCGCTGGGTCGGACTTCGGCTGACCACTGGCCACGACGAGCGCCGCTTGGAAGGCCGAGGATCGACGGAAGAAGGTGGCGTTGTCGGCGGTCAGATGCGCATGACCTCGGCCAGAAGCGCCTCGCGCTGGGGAGCCGCCGATTGCTGCTGTCGGGCGCGGCCGAGCCGTTGAGGTTCAGATGCACGAGAACTCGCCGCTGGTACTTGACGCGTTGATGTGGGCGCCGGCGGCCTGTCGGCCCCGTCACCACGTTTAAGGCGCTTGGGGATGAAGCGTGATGTTGGCCCAGGATGCGGCCAGTGGGGACAAACGTGGTCGACGCGGACTGCGATGGCCGCATCGGGCGGCGGGCTGAGCCTGAGGTGGAAGACGCAGGAGGCTGGCCGTTGGGTCGACTCGCACGCGCAACGCTGCGGAAACACCCATGAAACAGCCTTGTGGCAGCGTACGAACGTACGTTAGGTTCCGTCTCGCGTACCTCAACCGTCGGGCACAGGTGCCCCGTTCACGAGGAGAGTCAGCACGATGAAGTCTGTCGACGCGCCACTCAGCGGACAGCTGGGTGTAGGTTCGATCCTCTTCATGGTCGTCGCCGCCGCGGCGCCCCTCACCGCCATCGCCGGGTTGTCACCTGTAGGAGTCCTTCAGGGCAACGGCGCTGGATACCCGGCGATGTACCTGATCCTCGGCGCGCTCTTGGTGCTCTTTTCCCTCGGCTTCTGCGCTATGGCGCCACGCGTCCGGGAGGCTGGGGGCTTCTACTCCTACATCCGCATGGGTCTGGGTAACCGGGCCGGCGCGGGTGCTTCCTTCCTGGCGATGTTCGCCTATGTGGCCGGGCAGATCGCGATGTACCCGTTCATCGGCCTGCAGATCGCCAACCTCGCCGATGATGCCGGGATTCCTATGCCGTGGTGGGCAGCAACTTTGCTCGTCATCCTGGGAGTGGGCTACCTGGGCTATCGCAACATCGACTTCAGCGCCAAGATCCTCGGTGCCATCCTGGTGATCGAGATCGTGGTCACGTTGGCGGTCAGCGCTGCGATCATCGGCCAGGGTGGTGATTCTGGACTCACCGTCACACCCTTCGAACCGTCCATGGTGTTCTCCGGCAGCATCGCGCTCGGCTTCATGTTTGCGGTCTCGGCCTTCATCGGCTTCGAGGGGACGGCCATCTACCGCGATGAAGCCCGCGACCCCGAACGCACGATCCCCCGCGCGACCTACATCGCGGTGACGTCCATCGCGGTGTTCTACGCCTTCTCCACCTGGACGTTTGTGATGGGCTGGGGAGTCGACGACGTCGCCGCCGAGGCGGCCCGAACCCTCGCGCACGGCGACATGTATCAGCAGACCGCGACCCGATACATCGGGACATGGATGGGTGTCGTCATCAACGTCTTCCTGGTGACGAGCAACCTCGCGTGCATCCTGGCTCAGCACAACGTGACCGCACGGTACATGTTCAGCAATGCCCGCACCGGACTGCTGCCCGAGCGCCTGGGTATGCGTCATGCCAAGCACGCATCGCCGGCCACTGCGTCGCTGACCACGTCGATCATGCTCACCGTCGTCACGGTGGCTTTGATCGCTGCCGGCTTGGATCCCTACGCGCAGACGTACACCTGGTTCTCCGGGGTCGCAGTCGTTGCGATCGTGCTCCTCATGGCGACGACGTCGCTGGCCGTCGTGACCTTCTTCCGCAAGACGCCCTCGTCGGTCGGCGTGCTGCGCCGCGCCGTCGCGCCGATCGTGAGCGCGGTCCTCATGGCGGTGCTCTTCGTGGTGATCGTGATCAACTTCAACCGCCTGACCGGTGACGTGGACAGTCAGGGCCGGCCCACCTTCGGCCCGGTGACCCTGTCCATCCTCGCGGCCATCGTCGTTGCACCCGTCGCCGGCTGGCTGTGGCAGGGAGTGCGAGACCGCCGCCGACCGCTCACATCCACCGGTTCCGGTGAGACGCCGAACGTCGATGAGGTGCAGGAAGCGAACAGGTGAGGAGTTCCACCGTGCAGGCATCAGACTTGCAGCCATCGAGCTTGACAATCGACTTGTCCGGCTACCGGGCGGTTGTGACGGGCGCAGCCGGAGGCATCGGCTCGGCCATCAGTGCGGTGCTGCGCCGCGCCGGTGCCCACGTCACAGGCGTAGACCGAAGCCAGTCGGCACCGGCCGACGTCGACGAGTACGTAAGTGGAGACCTCACGGAGGCGACCGTACGCAAGGAGGCGTTGGCGCGGTTGGGTGACCAGCGCGATCGCTGCATCCTTGTCAACAACGCCGGTCTCGTGCTGGACAAACGGCTGGCCGAGACCTCCGAGGAGGAGACTCGCCAGCTCTTCGAGGTCAACGCCATCATGCCCATGCTCTTCACCGCCGAGCTCGCCGCCGCCGGCCACCAGGGTGCGGTGGTCAACATTGCGTCGATTCTGAGCTTCGCCGCCGAACGGTCGACCGGCCCCTACACGATGACGAAAGGGGCGATCGCCAATCACACCCGCGTCGCGGCGCTGGAGTACGCCGGGCAGCTGCGCGTCAACGCCGTGTGCCCAGGATCGGTCCGTACCCCCATGGTGACCAGGGGTTGGCACGAGAGCGGAGACCCCAGCCGGGCCGAACGCCGGGTCAGCAGCCTGTACCCCGTTGGCCGCATCGGGGAGCCTTCTGACATCGCGAACGTCGTCGCCTTCCTCTGCAGCGATCTAGCCGCGTTCGTCAATGGTGCGCTGTGGACCGTCGACGGCGGTATTACGGCCGCCAACGCCGAATGGGCCCTCGAGCAGCTCTGATCGGACCGGTCCCAGAACGAAGGAATGAGTCACAGTGATCGAAGCAGTCGTCGTACGTCACGACGGTCCTCACCCGACGTTCGCGGTCGAGGAGGTTGCGGATCCCGTCTGCGGACCCGATGAGCTCCTCATCGAGCCGGAACTGGTAGGTATCTGCGGGTCCGACCTTGAGCTGTTGTCCGGACACCTGGAAGAGGGTGTCGGTGTGACCTACCCGGTCGTGCTGGGTCACGAGTGGGCAGGGCGGGTCGTGCAGTGCGGCGATCGGGTGTCGGGGTTCAGCGTCGGCCAGCTCGTCATCGGTCACGGTCATCTGCCGGGCGACCGGTGGCTGGGTTTCACCGCGGACGGCGTCTTGGCGCAACGGTTCGCGATGGGCGCTGCCCTATGCATGCCTGTACCTCCCGGGGTGAGCGCCGAACAAGCCGTTCTCATCGAACCCATCGCCTGCGTCCTGCAAGGTCTGCGGCGAGCGGGTGGGGCGGACGCGGGTGTCACGGCGGTCGTCTTCGGTTGTGGGACGCTGGGGCTTGCGACGATCGGAGTCCTCGCCTCCGCTGGTGCCACGGTGGTGGCGGTCGACCCGAGCAAGCGGCGGCGGACGACGGCACTGCGCGTCGGAGCAGAGTTCGTGATGGACGCTGCTGCAGGACCAGACCTACGCCGATCGATCCGGGAGGTGATCGGTGTTGACGGCGTGGACCTGATCGTTGAGGCGTCGGGCAACCCAGCAGCGCAAGCCGGCACCTTCTCGCTGACCAACCGCGCCAGCCGGATCGTCTTCCTTGGGCTGAGCCATGCCGACGCGACCGCCGTACCACTGCGAATGATCCAAGAACGGGATCTGCGGATTCACTCCTCGGACGGGGCGGAAGCAGACATCTGGGGCCCGGCGTTGAGACTGGTGCGCAAGAGCGGCCTCGACCTCACGCCGGCGATCTCGCATGTCTTCACAATGCGTGAGATGGAGGCGGCCGTTGCGGCGGCGCGAGATCCCCAGATCGCGGGCAAGGTGCTCGTGCGGCCGAACGCCCCCTCGGAGAGGCCGGTGCGCGCTGAAGACTGCTCCCGGGCCCGGTAGGCTCTCCAGGCCGGAGAGCCTGTTCGGGGGAGGGGTCGCGTCATGGGTGCGTCGAGTGTCGGGCAGATGATCATGTCCGACGACCTCGAAGGTCGACGATGGGACGCGCTGGAGGCCCTGCGGACTCGTCTTGCGGCCATGGACTGGACACGGTTGACACCAGGCCGGCGACACATCCTCGAAGCCTTCCTGCGGGTGGCGACCAGCGGCGGGTATTCCTCGGTCACCATGCGGTCGTTGAGTCGTGCGGTGAACCTGCAGCCAGCCAGCCTGTACAGCCACTTTCCTGGAGGCCGTGATGAGGTCGTCAGCGAAGCGCTGCGGTGGAACGATTACCAGCACTCATCGGCCATCGTCACCGCGGTTGAAGCGACCACCACGGCGGCGCAGTATTGGGACGCCCTGGTACGTGTTTACGCCGAACGCCAGCTGACGTTGCTGGAGAACGATATGTTCGACCTCATCGTCGCCTCCGACAGGATCGGCAACTTCCTACCCGACGCCACGCGCTCCTCGATCCGGGACATCTTTCAAGTTCAGGTCGGCTGCGGCGTCGCCGCGGCGCAGGACATGGGATACACCGGGGACCTGGTGATGGCCGTACGTCTTGTCTTCTCCGTACTGGACCGCATCCACACCTGGGCCGAGTGGGACGGTCGAGCGGAGACCGTCCCCGACATCGTTGAGGCCGCCGTCCGCTCCGCTCGAGCGCTGCTGGCCACGCACGCACGTGCCGCCGATGGGTCGCAGCTGCCCAGCTGACGAGCGCAGGACTTCAGGCATCGAATCCACGGGGCCGAGCGGACGTTGCGATGCTCATCGCGTCTTGTACCGATCGGGCACGCCCAGGTGGCGTTGGGTAGCCTCATGATTCGCTGGGACTGGCCGGATGGGAAAGTGGATCAACTGAGGGTCGCTCTGCAACGCGTCAACTGTGTCGCACCGTGCCTCCGGTATCGACGTGAACCGCGGCCATGATCACCTCGTGGTTATGATGGCCGGCGTCTGCGCCCTCGCCAAGAGGTGCCGTCCTGACACCTCGTACGGCCGCACAGTGCGCCGCCGAACGCGCCGCGACGCCGCGACGGCAACGGGTGGTGGCTCCTCGATGGTTAAGGCAGTCCGAAGGCTCTCGTTGGTCCTCGACCGAGCAGGATTGCTGGCCACTGCCATGGTGTAGCGCGACCCTCACCTTGTAGGTGACTCCGTACCTACTGCTTTGCCTGCTCGGACGATGGGGGAACGATCATCGTGTGTGCGAGCACAGCTCGGCGGTGCAACGACGATCGAGGCTGTTGCACCTCGAGAGAACACCGGCGGCGCGTGCTAGTCCGGCGCTGTCGGCCGTCACCGTTCGCCGTCACCGTTCGCCCTCGCCGCACGCAACACCTAGCGGACCGCCATCGGACTCTCAGACCAGGCAGGCGGACATCGACCCTGCGCAGCATCGCCTCTTCTGGCGCTGCGCTCGAAGGGCGACCACTTCCAGAGGCTGATCTTCAGCCTTCGCCGATCCTTGACACTCAATCCGACCTCGGCTCCTCCCCTACTGGCCCACCGGTGGCGGAACAGGAACCGTAGAGCGTCTGCAGCCGTCTCTAGCACCCGGGCCGGCACTTGGCTCAGACGGCACCGACACGGGTCGGCTTACTACCCAGCTGTCCGCCGTCCTAACTCATTACCCACAGCGTGACACCGCGACTACAGGTAAAGATCTACAGGAAGCAACTACAGGGAGCACCCTGCAGTCAGGGCCTGACCTGCAACGATGCTGTCGCAGGCGGCGCCAAAAATACGTACGGGCGGCGCCAGAAATACGTGCCCTGCCGCACAAGCGCCCCAGCCGGAGCGGCGCCAAAAATACGTGGACCATCGTCAACATCCACCCCCTGCTGTGGATACCTACTGGCCACGCCCAACGCCTGGCCTGCACTCTCGCGACGCCACCTTCGAGTCACTGCTGAGGTCGCCGCCTCCAGCAACACCCCACCACCCCACCGCCCGCCTGAAAGCAATCGCGCCACCTTGGGACAGTGAGTTATGGAGGGCGCGGACTTGGCCCTGCCCGGCTCCAACCCGTGGCGCCTGCCCAACTAGACCCACTCAGAGGCCTAACCAGACCTTGTGAGGTAGGCGCTTGCGCGCACGCTGCGCCTGCGTGCTCATGCGGGCGCGCAGTCCATGAGGCGCCGGCTGCACCGATCCGGCATGGATGGTCGACGACACGCGGAGCGCAGTGCATGACCGACCGGTGCTGGCGTGGGAGGGTGGGTGACTGTGACCGGTAGGCCTGGTCGGCCCCCACGCGATGACCTCGCCTGGCTGGATGAGGCCGCCCAGCTGTGGGACCAAGCCCACGCCGACATCGGCTACCTGGCCTGCGTCTTCGCCCAAACCTCCCTGCCCTACCGCGACCCCGGCGATCTGCCCGTGTGGCAGCGCCGCAACGGCGGCCTCACCCTCACCCTCCAGCCCGGCGCCCCTCTACCGGGCCCCACTGGGGAGTGGGAGCCGATCGGCTACCCCTTCGGCACGCTGCCGCGGCTGCTGCTGGCCTGGCTGACGACCGAGGCGGTGCGGACCAAGAGCCGCACCATCGGCCTGGGGGAGTCCCTCAGTGACTTCTGCCGGCAGCTGGAGCTGCCCATCACCGGCCTGCAGATCCGCCGGCTGAAGGACCAGGCCCGGCGGTTGTTCAACGCCCGCCTGTCGGTGCACTACATCGAGCACCTGGACACCAGTACGGACACCACCACAGGCACCACCGCCGGCGCCCGGCGCTCTGGGGTGCGGCAGGAGGCCGGGCAGAACCTGCTGATCGCCACCCGCTATGAGCTGTGGACCTCCACCCAGCGCACGCCCCAGCCCGCCGAGCCCAATCCACCCGCCCCCGGCGTCGGCAAGAGCAGCAAGAGCGGCAAGAGCCCGGCGAAGACGTCGGCCAAGGACGAGGCCGAGGGCGAGGCCAAGAGCACCGGCCGCGGCCGCACCCACGCTGCGGCGGCGGCGAGGCCGGCGCCGGGTTCGGTGGCGGCCGAGACCAGCCTGCCTCCAGCGTCACGTTGAGCGCTGAGCTGTACGAGGAAGTCACCCACCGCCCCGTCCCGGTCGACATCGGCGCGCTGCGGCTGCTGCGCGGGTCCCCGCTGCGGCTGGACGTGTACGTGTGGCTGACCTACCGGATGAGCTACCTGCGCCGGCCGGTGACCGTGACGTGGGAGCAGCTGCGCTTCCAGTTCGGCACCCAGGTCTCCACCCCGCGCGGGTACCGGCACTTCCGCGCCGACTTCTCCGAAGCCCTGCGGTGGGTGCTGGCCATCTACCGGGAGGCGAAGGTGGAGGAGGTCGCCAACGGCATCCGCCTGCGCCCCTCCCCACCGCACGTCAGCCGCGGCCGGCGCCCCGCGCTCAACCAGCGCGACTGATCGCACTATCGCCGCCGCCATACGGCTACCCCGGATGACTCCGCGCGGCCCGACAAGCGCGGATGCAGCACAAATCCGAGCACACCCACCGCTACGTGCCGCGAAGCGGCGTCATCCGGAACTGATCATGGTGAAAAGTCACTCTTAGGACCAAAATCAGAAAAAACTGCTCATCTTCACCTCTTCCTCCCGTGGTGCTCGGTGGTCCGCACCGACAAAGTCGTCTGCACGTAGCCGCCTGGTGCCGCTGCCCGTACAACGACGGACCACAAGGACGGGGTGAGAGACGGCCGTGACTCAAACCGACGTAGTACCGGTCTTCTTCCTGTCTGACAGCACCGGGATCAGCGCCGAGACGATGGGCAACGCCCTGCTCATCCAGTTCCCGCACCTGCGTTTCGAGCGCACCTCCATCCCCTTCATCGCCACCGAGAACGACGCGCTCGCCGCAGTAGCGGTGCTGGATGAGGCGATGCGAGGGCCGGTACAGCCGCTGGCGTTCACCACGACCGCGCTCACGGCGATCCGGGACATCCTGCACACCAGCACCTGTCCGCTGATCGACTTCTTCGACCTACACATGAGCCGGGTCGAGCACCTGCTCGGTATCGCCGGTGTTCGCCAGCCCCTGCGGCTGCATGGAGTAGGCGACGTGCGCCGCTACAACAACCGCATGCAAGCCGTGGAGTACGCCATCGAGCACGATGACGGCGCCAGCCTGCGCGCGCTGGACAAGGCCGACGTCGTCCTGCTGGCCCCCTCCCGCTGCGGCAAAACCCCCACATCCATGTACCTGGCGTTGCAGCACGGCTTGTTCGTGGCCAACTACCCACTGCTACCTGAAGATCTCGAACGCAGCGAGCTGCCCGCCCCCGTGCGGTCCACGCATCAGCGTTGCTTCGGTATCACCACCTCGGCGCAGCGGCTCAGCCAGGTCCGCCACGAACGACGACCGCACTCGCGGTACGCCGCCCGCGAGCAGTGCGCCTGGGAGCTTCGCGCCGCCGAGCGTCTGTTCGCGACGCATGAGTTGCCGGTACTGAACTCAGCCACGACCTCGGTGGAGGAGATGTCCACGGTCGTACTGCAGCACCTCGGTCGCCATAGCGAACGCCCCAACGTGCCCGCCTTCCCTACACCGTCACCAACGATCACGACGGCACGGTCAAAGCGCATCTGACACGGCCCATCCCCGACACGTCCAACTGTGAGTCACCACCCACGCCATCTCAAGGAGACCTTGCATGACTACGAACGCCAGCCCACGACCCGGCCGATCAAAGCTCGCCCCGTCCAACGTGCGCTGGTACTCGCAGTTGGCGATGACCGATGTCGAGTCAGTCGGCGGCAAGAACGCCTCCCTGGGGGAAATGGTCAGCGGCCTGACCGGTGCCGGGGTACGTGTACCGGACGGCTTCGCGACCACAGCCGAGGCCTACCGCCGATTCACCGCCCACGACGGGCTGCAAGAGTTCATCGACGCCGAGCTGGCCGCGCTGGACCCCGACGACGTGACGGCGCTAACGCTGGTCGGCAAGCGCATCCGCGACGCTATCACCGCTCAGCCCTTTCCTGCCGACCTCGAAGCCGACGTCCGCGCCGCCTACGCCGAGCTGGTCGCCGGCCTAGACGACCACGGCGACCGGTCGGTGTCGGTCGCGGTACGCTCCAGCGCCACCGCCGAAGACCTGCCCGACGCTTCCTTCGCCGGACAGCAGGAGACGTTCCTCAACGTCCGCGGCGTCGAGGCAGTACTGCAAGCCGTCCGGGAGGTCTTCGCCTCCTTGTACAACGACCGGGCCATCTCCTACCGCGTCCACCACGGCTTCGAGCACGCCACGGTCGCGTTGTCGGCTGGAGTGCAGCGGATGGTGCGCTCGGACCTGGCCGCCTCCGGAGTCCTGTTCACCATCGACACCGAGACCGGGGTGGACCGGGCAGTGTTCATCACCTCCTCCTACGGCCTGGGTGAGACAGTGGTGCAGGGCGCGGTCAACCCCGATGAGTTTTACGTCGACAAAGACGGGCTGCGTGCCGGGCGCCCGGCGATCCTGCGCCGCAGCGTCGGCGCCAAGGCGATCAAGATGGTCTATGCGGCCAACGGCTCCGGTGTGCTCACCGTCGACGTTTCCGCGCCCGACCGCGCCCGGTTCAGCCTCACCGACACCGAGGTCGAGGAGCTGGCCCGTACAGCGCTGCTCATCGAGGAGCACTACGGACGGCCGATGGACGTGGAGTGGGCCAAGGACGGCCTCGACGGACTGCTGTACGTCGTGCAGGCGCGCCCGGAGACCGTTCAGTCGCGCACCGAAGGAGCGATCCTGACCCGGTATCAGATGACCAAGCAGGGCAAGGTCCTCATCGAGGGCCGGGCCATCGGCCAGCGCATCGGTGCCGGCCCGGTGCGGGTACTGCGCTCCTTGGACGACATGCACACCTTCACTCCCGGCGACGTCCTGGTCGCTGACATGACCGACCCGGACTGGGAACCGATCATGAAGCGGGCCTCGGCCATCGTCACCAACCGGGGTGGACGGACCTGCCACGCGGCGATCATCGCCCGCGAGCTGGGCATCCCCGCGGTCGTGGGCACCGGCGATGCCACCACGACGTTGGCCGAGGGTCAACCGGTGACGGTCTCATGCGCCGAGGGTGACACCGGCCTGGTCTACGACGGCGTCCTGGACTTCCACATCGAACAGACCCGGCTGGACGACATGCCCCGGGTCGGTCTCGACGTCATGATGAACGTGGGAACGCCGGAGCAAGCCTTCGCCTTCTCCCGGTTGCCGCACCGCGGGGTGGGGCTGGCGCGGCTGGAGTTCATCATCAACCGACAGATCGGCATCCACCCCCGTGCTCTGCTGCAGGTCGAGACCTTGCCAGCGGACCGACGCGCGCAGGTGCAGGCTCTGACGGCCGCCTACCCCAGCCCGCGGGACTTCTTCGTCTCCCGCGTCGCCGAAGGGGTGGCGATGATCGCGGCAGCTTTCGCCCCACACCCGGTCATCGTGCGACTGAGCGACTTCAAGTCCAACGAGTACGCCAACCTGCTGGCCGGTGAGCTGTTCGAGCCGACTGAGGAAAATCCAATGCTCGGTTTCCGCGGCGCCTCCCGGTACCTGTCCCCGAACTTCGCCGACTGCTTCGCGATGGAGTGCGAGGCGCTGCGCTACGTGCGCGAGGACATGGGGTTCACCAACGTCAAGGTCATGGTGCCGTTCGTGCGGACCGTCGCCGAGGCCGAGGGGGTCATCGCTCTGCTGGCCCGGCACGGCCTGCGGCGAGGAGAGAACGGGCTGCAGGTGGTGATGATGTGCGAGCTGCCCTCCAACGTGCTGCAGGCCGAGGCTTTCCTGGAGCACTTCGACGGTTTTTCCATCGGCTCCAACGACCTGACCCAGCTGACTTTGGGACTGGACCGGGACTCAGCGTTGGTCGCGGGCACCTTCGACGAGCGCGATCCCGCGGTCAAGAGCCTCATCGCGACGGCCATCCGTGCCTGCAAGGAGCGCGGCAAGTACGTCGGCATCTGCGGTCAAGGGCCCAGTGACCACCCCGATCTGGCGCTGTGGCTGCTCGAGCAGGGGATCGACACTCTCTCGCTCAACCCCGACACCGTGGTGGACACCTGGCTGAGCCTGGCCAACAGTGGTTCAGCAGCCTGACCGGCCCTTGGTCCTGCAGCTTCGAGCCAGCTGCGGCCACGCCACCATCGCGCGGGTGACCTCTGAGCGCCGCGGTCGCACTGCCCGGCACCAGGCTCGCCGGAGGGCGCAACGGTGGCCCCTTCCATCGGTCGACAGTCCGCACCCTGCACGAAAGGTACCTTCGTGACGCGTCTCGTCCTGCTCGGTGCGCCCGGTGCGGGCAAGGGCACCCAGGCCAAGCTCCTGTCGGCCCGCCTCGGTGTCCCCGCCATCTCCACCGGCGACATCTTCCGCGCCAACGTCGCAGCGGAGACCGAGCTGGGCCAGACGGTCAAGGAGTACCTCGACGCCGGCAAGTACGTGCCGGACACCGTGACCAACGCCATGGTGCGCGACCGCCTGCAGCAGCCGGACGCCGTCGACGGCTTCATCCTCGACGGCTACCCCCGCACGACCGACCAGGTGCGCGAGCTCGACGAGATGCTCGGCGAGGCCGGGGCCAAGCTCGAGCACGTCCTGGAGATCACCGCCGACACCGACGAGCTGGTGCGCCGGCTGGCGGGGCGCGCGGCCGAGCAGGGCCGCTCCGACGACACCGAGGCCGTGATCCGCACCCGCCAGCAGGTCTACGCCGAGCAGACGGCCCCGCTGGTGGAGGTTTACGCCGAGCGCGGCCTGCTGCGCTCGGTGGACGGCCTGGGCGAGATCGCGGCGGTGACCGGCCGGCTCGTGGCCGCGCTCACGTCGCTGGTGAACCCTGCCTGATGCCTCATCCCGCACGTACTGACACCCAGGAGGCATTGATGTCCAGACCCGTACCGACCATGATCGGGTACCGCAGCGATGCCGACGACCTGGGGTGGTCCCTCAAGCTCGGCCTGGCCGAGGCGATGGTGCCGTTGATCGGGCGGCTGCACCGCGACCACGGCGTGACGGTGACCGTCCACGGCCGCAGCCTCGTGGGCAAGTCCGTCGTCGGCCTCGTCAAGGCGCACCGCTTCGCGCGCCGCGTCGACGACGAGGAGCTGTCGCTGGAGGTCAGCCTGGACCTGCTGCAGGTGCTGTGCCGCCTGCCGCTGTCCCCGGCCGTCGTGGACCTGGCCCGGCTCAACGCCGGGGGCACCACCGGGGAGGCCGCCGTGCGCGAGCTCCTCGCGCCGCTGCAGCACGCCCCGGCCGGCCGGGACCGGCTGCAGGCCCGGCGCGACGTCGTCCTGTACGGCTTCGGCCGGATCGGCCGGCTGCTGGCCCGCATCCTGGTCGAGGACGGCGACGACCCGTGGGGTCTGCGGCTGCGGGCCGTCGTGGTGCGTCGCGGCGGGCCCAACGACCTGGTCAAGCGCGCGAGCCTGCTGCGGCGCGACTCGGTGCACGGCGCGTTCGCCGGCACGATCACCGTCGACGAGGAGAACGACCGGATCCACGCCAACGGCACCACGATCCAGGTGATCTACTCCGACGACCCCGGCACGGTGGACTACGCCGCGCACGGCCTGACCGACGCCCTGGTCATCGACAACACCGGCCGGTGGCGCGACGAGGCCGGCCTGGCCCGGCACCTGGACAGCACCGGGGTCGGGCGGGTGCTGCTGACGGCCCCGGGGAAGGGGGCGGTGAAGAACGTCGTCCACGGCCTGAACCACGGGACCCTCACCGCGGCCGACCGCGTCGCCTCGGCGGCCTCGTGCACGACGAACGCCATCGCGCCCGTCCTGAAGGCCGTGCACGAGAGGTTCGGGATCGTGCGCGGGCACGTCGAGACGGTGCACTCCTTCACCAACGACCAGAACCTCATCGACAACTTCCACAAGGGCGACCGCCGGGGACGCTCGGCCGTGCTGAACATGGTCCTCACCGAGACGGGCGCGGCGAAGGCGGTGGCCAAGGCGCTGCCGGAGCTGGAGGGCAGGCTCACCGGGAACTCGATCCGCGTGCCCACCCCCGACGTCTCCCTCGCGGTGCTGCACCTGACCCTGGAGCACCCGGTCGACAAGGCCGGGATCAACGAGTACCTGCGGCAGGTGTCGCTGGACTCCCCGCTGCAGGACCAGATCGACTACACCGATTCCCCCGAGGTCGTCTCCACCGACTTCATCGGCACCCGCAAGACCGGGGTGGTGGACGCGCTGGCGACGATCGCCGCGGGCGACACGGTGGTCCTGTACGTCTGGTACGACAACGAGCGCGGGTACTGCGAGCAGGTGCTGCGGGTGGCGCAGACGTTCCAGGGCCTGGACCGGCCCGTGTTCCCCGCCGCGGCCCGCTCCGGCAACATCTTGCAAGCAGCCGTTGGCGCAAGATGACCTACACAGCACCACCCTCCTTAGGCCCCTCCTCTCCTGCCACATCCAAGCTCTGTCCACGGCGTTGACCCTCCCTTTCGCGGGGTGTACAGCCGTGAAGCGCGCCTCAAACCGACACCGTCGATCGTCTGTAGCCTCTGTGCTCTGGCAGCATGTCCGCTGCTGCCGATTAGACGGAGGGCCGGATGGGCAAAGCGCCAGGCTTGGTGGACGTCGCGCGCTTGGCTGGCGTGTCCCACATGACGGTTTCTCGGGTGCTCAACGGACACCCCATGGTCAAGGAGGCGACCCGGCAGCGGGTCATGGCCGCTGTTGAGGAGCTGGGATACCGCCGCAACAGCATCGCTCGCGCCCTACGCGGAGACGTCTCAGGAACGCTGGGGGTCGTCCTAGCCGGTGAAGAGCTGTTTGAGCTGTCCAAAGTGCTCCTGGGCATCGAGACCGCCGCTCGTGACGCTGGCTATTGGGTCAACCTCGCCGCTTGGCACGGCGGGTCTGCCGAGGACCTCACGGAGACGGTCAACCGGCTGATCGACCAAGCGGTTGACGGCATCGCCTTCGTCGCTGACCGGCCGATGGCGGCCGAAGCGCTGCGCAGCGTCAACAGCCGTGTCCCGGTCGCCGTCGTGATGTCCGGCGCGGTGAGCAACGAGCGGTTGGCCTCGGTCGAAATCGATCAGGTCTCAGGAGCCCGCGCGGTGACCCGTCACCTGTTGGAGATGGGACATCAGCGCATCGTCCACCTCAGCGGCCCATTGCATGTCTACGACGCCAGGGCTCGCGTGCTCGGCTTCCGGGAGGAGATGGCCGCAGCCGGCCTGGGTGAGGCGGTGGTGCTCGAAGGCGGGTTCACCCCCGACAGCGGTTACGAGCTCACGGTCGAGCTGCTTCGGTCCCGCGCTACCGAAGACGCCGACTCAAAACCCAACCTTATGCGCGCCGGCCGCTTGCACACCACGGCGGGCCGCAGCATCGCTGCGATGCCCACCGCGGTGTTCGCGGGCAACGACATGATGGCGCTGGGTTGCCTCAAGGCACTGACCGAAGCTGGCCTTCAGGTGCCCCACGACGTCTCATTGGTGGGATTTGACGACTCACCGGGGATGACGCACCTGACGCCCTCGCTCACAACGGTCCGCCAGAACTTCACCCAGCTGGGAACCACCGTCATCGAGATGCTGCTGGAGATGCTAGGAGGTGCCCAGCCGGTGCACCGGCTTATCCCAGCCGAATTGATCGCGCGGGACAGCGTTGCCCGTCCCGCCCCTACCGTTTTACCCCGAGCACCTCAGAGCGCAGTCCCGGCAGGCCAAAAAGTGTTTAGCGAGGGCTCCAAGCCGGTCGTTGAGCGGTAACGGAAGCACGTCACCACGAAGGACTGCCAAGTCCCTTCCTGAATCAAGTCGTTCTCGCCAGCGGAGCGGATCGCGCAAGGACCTAGGTGGACACCGAGGAAGTCACCAGCTATGTGGTTGCCCAGCGCGGTCCTGGGGATGGACCCGACCGGCAGCCACCCTTCGTGCTCACCGCTGGCCGCGTCCTCACCCTCAACCAGTGCTACGTCGGCCGTGACGTCGGCCGTGACGTCGGCCGTGACGTCGGCCGTGATGTCGGCGGGACCATCCTCGACTGCCCTGCCGGCTCCTGCCACGGACCAGGAGAAGCGATAATCCTGCTCGTCTCCGTCCACGGCGATCACAACGTCCTGGTCGCCACTCAGATGCACCAGACGTCGGCTGAAGCCGTGGCTTTGGCCCCCGGGCGTGATGATCCGCATCTCCAGGGAGCCGTCCGGCAAGGAGGCGATAAGACCGGCGGCCCACACGTGCGGAGTGACGAACAGCGCCAAGCCCGCCTGCGTTCCTGGAGCCGGTGGCTGGCACCACACTTCGGCGCGGAACCTCACGTCCGGTTGCGGCCAGCTGAGGAAGGTGGGCGTGCCGGTGGCCGCTGACAAGTCTCTGGCTGTGATGGGCAACGTCACTGCGCCATTGTCCAGATGGCGCACAGCCAGTGGACCCCGCAAGGAGGAGACCTGCGGTCCGTGCAGGTCAATGGTGATCCAGCCGCTGGTGGCAACCGGTGCCGGGCAGTCGCCGACGGGCAGCACGGCGGGCGTCGCAGGTGCGGTGACCATGCCGGTCCCCGGGGCGAAGACCGGCCCGTCCGGGCTCCAGTCCACCGGCACGAGGAACACCTCCCGGCCCAGGGTGTGGACCCCGCCCACCGGCCGCACGCCCAGGACCACGGCCCAGGTGCGGCCGTCCTCGTCGTCGACCAGGTCAGCGTGTCCCACGTTCTGCACCGGATGGTCGCCGGACAGGTGGCGGTGAGTCAGCAGGGGACTGCGCGGGTCGGTGCGCCACGGCCCCGTGACCGCCTGCGCCCGGGCGGCAGTCACGCTGTGACGGCGCTCGGTGCCGCCTTCGGCGGCCAGGAGGTGGTAGGCGCCGTCGCGCTTGACCAGATGCGGCGCCTCCGCCCAGGCTCCGGTCATCGCCCCGTGCCAGATGACCGTCTCCGGCCCCACCAGCGACAGCGAGCGCAGGTCCAGGCGGCGCACGTAGATCTCCGCCGGCCCCGTCGCCGTGGCCACGGTGGCATCGCGCGCGGCCGCGAACCAGCAGGTGCCGTCGTCGTCGAAGAACAACGACGGATCGATCCCGTCGGCCTCCAGCTGCACCGGCGCCGACCAGGGACCCCGTGGGTCGGTCGCGGTGAACAGCAGCGTCGCCGCTCCCCGGCGCTCGCGGGCCAGGGCGAGGACGACGTAGAAGGTGCCCTCGTGGTGGCGGATGGTCGGAGCCCACACCCCGTCGGAGCAGTCGGTGTCGGTGAAGTCCAGGTCGCCGCAGCGCAGATGTGCGGGGTCGGTGACGACGTGCCCGATCAGCTCCCAGGTGAGCAAGTCCCGGGAGTGGTGCACCGGAACGGCGGGGAAGTAGGCGAAGGAGGAGGTGACCAGGTAGTAGTCCGCCCCGACCCGGCAGATCGAGGGGTCCGGGTGGGAGCCGGCCAGCACGGGATTCACCGGTGCCGGAGGCTGAGGCAGCGACCTGGTGGCGGCATCGGCGATGGGCTCGGTGGTGGGGCCGGCAGTGAGGCCGGTGGTGAGCTCGGGGCCGAGCGTGGCGGTGGACTGGGCGGTCGGGGGATCCATCGGGACGGCGCAAGAGGTCACGGGTTGCCTTGTCGTGAGGAGGGCAGGTGGGAGTCGGCAGGACCGGCGTCCTTGACCGATGTTCACGTGAACAGTAGCGTCCTCCCTCAGCACGCGGGAAGCGTGCGTCCGGTGGCGTCGGCGCCACCGCCGGCACGTCGAGGGAGATGTGATGACCCACCAGCCCCAGCCCAGCCCCCACCGCACGACCAGCTCCGCGACCGGCAGCTTCACCAACAGGCGCTCAGCGACCTCCCGGCGCACCTTCCTGGCCGGCGCCGCAGCCACGGCCGGCTTGACCGCCACCGCATGCAGCTCCGGCGACGACTCCGCCGCCGGCGGTTCCGGCGGTGACAGCGGCCCGGTCACCCTGCAGTTCTGGACCTACTCCCTCAAGGGCGGTGACCCGGCCGCCCAGGCCATCATCGAGCGCTACCACGAGCTCAACCCCGACGTCACCGTCAAGCTGTCCGAGGTCGGCGGCACCCCGGAGACCGCCTCGAAGCTGTTGGCCGCCGACCGCGCCGACACCGCCCCCGACGTCGTGCAGATCGAGTACCGCGCCCTGCCCTCCCTCGTCGTGGCCGGAGTCGTGGCCGACCTGACCAAGCAGGTGTCCTCCTCCAAGGCCGGGGCCCAGGACAACATCTGGTCCCTGTGCACCCTCGACGACACCGTCTACGGCGTGCCGCAGGACATCGGCCCGATGATGTTCACCTACCGCAAGGACCTCTTCGACCAGTACGGCGTGAAGGTCCCCACCACGTGGGCCGAGTACGCCGCCGCCGCTGAGGCCATCCACACCGCCGACCCCAGCGTCTACATCGCCAGCTTCGCCGCCACCCAGTTCGAGTTCTTCGCCGCCCACGCCGCCCAGGCCGGGGCGAAGTGGTGGTCCAACGACGGTGAGACCTGGACGGTCAGCCTCACCGATGACGCCTCACTGGCCACCGCCGACTTCTGGCAGGACCTGGTCCGCCGGGACCTGGTGACCGTCCAGCCGCTGCTGACCCCGGAGTGGAACGCCCAGGTCAACGCCGGGAAGATCCTCAGCTGGGCCGCCGCGGCCTGGGCCCCCAGCGTCTTGTACTCCGTGGCCCCCGACACCGCCGGCAAGTGGGAGTCCGCACCGCTGCCGCAGTGGACCCCGGGTGACTCGGCGGTTCCCTTCCTCGGCGGCTCGACCTACCTGGTGCCGGCGAAGTCCAAGCACGCCGACGCGGCGGCGAAGTTCGCCGCCTGGCTGGGAGCCTCCGACGAGGGCTCGAAGCTGCTGCTCACCCTCGACATCTACCCCGGCGGCAACGGCGGACGCGAAGCCACCTTGAAGTCCGCCCCGCCGCGCCTGATGCCGCAGCAGACGGACTTCTACCAGATCGCCGACCAGGTCATCGACGACACCACCATCACCCAAACCTGGGGCCCCAACGTCAACGTCGCCAGCTCCACCTTCGGCGACGCCCTCAACGAGGCCGCGCTGGGCGGCGGCTCGTTCCGCGACGTGTACGCCAGCACCCAGGCCGCGATCATCGCCGACCTGAAGAAGTCCGGCTTCACCGTCTCCTGACCGTGCCGTCCGTACCGTTGACGTCCCACCGTTGACGCCCCGGCGTGCCGCCGTGGTCGCTCAGCCCCGTCCTCGCCCCACGCCCTCCCGTACCGGCCGCGTCCTGCCCATGAGAGAAGATGGCCCATGACCGTCCTGCAGCACCCCGCCCCCGCAACGGGCTCGCGGCGATCGCGCCGAGGCTCGCTACCGCGCGCGGTCGCGCCGTGGGCGTTCGTCGCACCGGCCGCGGTCTTCTTCACGCTGTTCCTGCTGCTGCCCATCGCGTACGCGCTGTGGCTGAGCTTCCGCGGCTACCGCGTCAGCGGCGGCGGTGCCTTCGGGCGCCGGGTGGAGGGGTTCGTCGGGCTGGAGAACTACACCAGCGCCCTGAGTGACCCCGAGTTCCTCGCCGGCCTGGGCCGGGTCCTGATCTACGGGTGCATCTCGATCCCGCTGGTGCTGGGCTTCGCCCTGCTCTTCGCCCTGCTGCTGGACACTCCCGCGGTGCGCGCTCGCAGCTTCTCCCGCACCGCCATCTTCATGCCCTACGCGGTGCCCGGCGTCATCGCCACCTTGCTGTGGGGGTTCATGTACCTGCCCAGCACCAGCCCCATCAACTACATCGCCACCCGGCTCGGCGCCAGCCCGCTGGACTTCCTGTCCACCCCCTTCCTCTACTTCTCCATGGCCAACATCGCCCTGTGGTCCGGGGTGGGCTTCAACATGATCGTCATCTACACCTCCCTGCGCTCCATCCCCACCGAGATCTACGAAGCCGCCCGCATCGACGGCGCCACCGAACGCCAGATCGCCCTGCGCATCAAGGTGCCCCTGGTCGCCCCGGCCCTGGTGCTGACCGGGCTGTTCTCCGTCATCGGGACCTTCCAGCTCTACAGCGAACCGGCCACCCTGCGGCCCTTCACCTCCACGATCTCCTCCACGTGGGTGCCGCTGATGAAGATCTACCAAGAGGCCTTCGACAACGACAACCTCGGTGGCGCGGCCGCGGCCTCGGTGGTCCTGGCCGTGGGCACCCTGCTGCTGTCCACCGTCGTCCTGCGCTTCTTCCAGCGCACCACCTTCGGAGGCGAGCGATGAGCACCCAGACCATCTCTTCCCGCACCGGCGCAAGCCGCCCGACCCGCCCTGCCCGACCCCGGGGTGTTCGCCGCAAAGGCGGCGGACCGGCGACCGCGGTGCTGCTGCTGGGCGCGCTGTACTGCCTGATCCCGGTCGCCTGGGTCGTCATCGCCTCCTCCAAGGCACCCCGGGAGCTGTTCACCACCTTCTCCTTCGCCCCCGGCACCTCCCTGCTGGACAACCTCGCCGCGCTGAGCAGCTACGCCGGCGGTCAGTTCTGGCGGTGGGCGGCCAACAGCCTGCTGTACGCCGGCCTCGGGGCGCTGCTGTCCACCCTGGTCTCGGCCATGGCCGGCTACGGACTGGCCAAGTTCCGCTTCCGCGGCCGTGAGGCCCTCTTCGCCGTCGTCCTGGCCGGGGTGCTGGTGCCCGGCATCGTCGTGGCCGTCCCGCAGTACCTGCTGATGGCCGCCGCCGGGCTGGCCGGCACCTACTGGTCGGTCCTGCTACCGGTGATCATCAACCCCTTCGGCATCTTCCTCGCCCGGGTCTTCTGCGCCGCCTCCCTGCCCGACGAGACGCTGGAAGCCGCGCGCATCGACGGGGCGGGGGAGACGCGGATCTTCACCTCCATCGCGCTGCCGATGATGGTGCAGGGCCTGGTGACCGTCTTCCTGCTGCAGTTCGTCGGCATCTGGAACAACTTCCTGCTGCCCTTCATCATGCTCTCGGACCAGGACCAGTACCCCCTGACCCTGGGCCTGTACTCCTTCTTGTCCAAGGGCGCCGGCGACACCGACCTGTACCCCCTCATCGTCACCGGCTCGGCCGTCTCGGTCATCCCGCTCATCGCCCTCATCCTCGTCCTCCAGCGGTACTGGCGCACCGACCTGCTCGCCGGCGGACTGAAAGGCTGACCCTGCTGTGAAGTTCACCGACGGCTACTGGCTGACCCGCACCGGTCTCGACGTGCAGTACGCCGCCCAGGCCTACGACCTGCGCGTCGAAGCTGGCGAGCACGGCGACCAGCTGGTGGTGCATGCCCCCACCAAGGTCATCGACCATCGCGGCGATACCCTCAACCGGGCCCTGCTCACCGTGGTCTTCGACAGCCCTGCTGAAGGCGTCATCCGCACCCGCATCGTGCACCACGCCGGCTCGGCACGGCCCGGCCCCCGATTTGACCTGCACCCCGCAGCTGCCTCGACCGACGCGACCTCAGCGGCCAGCTCAGCCGCCGCATCGGCGCGCAACACGTCCACGCCTGCGGTGATGCCTTCGGTGCAGGCCGGCGTCGACGATGACGGCGGCTGGCTGCGCACCGGGGACCTGGAAGTCTGGGTCGAGCGCGGGGCGCCGTGGTCGGTGCAGTACCGCGATGCACGAGGGATCTTGACGCGCAGCCTGCCCAAGAGTGTGGGCATCGTCCGGGATCAGGCCGGCCGCCACTTCGTCCACGAGCAGCTGGCGCTGTCGGTGGGGGAGACCGTCCACGGGCTGGGGGAGCGTTTCGGCCCGGTCGTGCGCAACGGCCAAAGCGTCGACATCTGGAACGCCGACGGCGGCACCTCCAGCGAGCAGGCATACAAGAACGTGCCCTTCTACCTGTCCGACCGCGGTTACGGCGTCTTCGTCGATGACCCCGGCGCGGTGTCCTTCGAGGTGGCCTCCGAGGTCGTCTCCCGCACCCAGTTCAGCGTCGAGGGTCACGAGCTGACCTACCACGTCATCGCCGGCCCGACTCCGCTGGAGGTGCTGCGCCGCTACACCGGTCTGACCGGGCGGCCCCCGCGCATCCCGGAGTGGTCCTTCGGCCTGTGGCTGTCCACCTCCTTCACCACCGACTACGACGAAGCCACCGTCACCTCCTTCATCGAGGGCATGGCCGAACGCGACCTGCCGCTGAGCGTGTTCCACTTCGACTGCTTCTGGATGCGCGAGTTCCACTGGACCGACTTCGAGTGGGACCCCCGCACCTTCCCCGACCCCCAGGGCATGCTGGCCCGGCTGCACGAGCGCGACCTGAAGGTCTGCGTGTGGATCAACCCCTACATCGCCCAGCAGTCCGCGGCCTTCGCCGAGGCGGCCGCCCAGGGGTACCTGCTGCGCCGCCGCGACGGCAGCGTGTGGCAGACCGACCTGTGGCAGGCCGGCATGGGCATCGTCGACTTCACCAACCCCGCCGCCCGCGCCTGGTTCGCCGGGCACCTGCAACGCCTGCAGGCGATGGGTGTGGACGCTTTCAAGACCGACTTCGGTGAGCGCATCCCCGTCGACGACGTCGTCTGGTTCGACGGCTCCGATCCCCAGCGGATGCACAACCACTACGCCCAGCAGTACAACGCCTGCGTCTTCGAGGCCCTGCGCACCCACCGCGGCGAGGGCGAGGCCGTCGTCTTCGCCCGCAGCGCCACCGCCGGCGGCCAGCAGTTCCCCGTGCACTGGGGTGGGGACTGCTACTCCACCTTCGAGGCGATGGCCGAGACCCTGCGCGGCGGGCTGTCCCTGGCCGCCAGCGGGTTCGCCTTCTGGAGCCACGACATCGGCGGTTTCGAGGGCAACCCCGACCCGGCGGTCTTCAAGCGGTGGCTGGCCTTCGGGTTGCTGTCCAGCCACAGCCGCTTGCACGGGTCCAGCTCCTACCGGGTGCCGTGGGCCTTCGACGAGGAGGCCGTGGACGTCGCCCGCCGCTTCACCCGGCTGAAGATGCGGTTGATGCCGTACCTGGCGCAGCTGGCCCGCGAGGCCCACGAGACCGGCGCACCGGTCCTGCGGCCGATGTTCCTGGAGTTCCCGCACGACCGGGCCGTGGCCCACCTGGACACCCAGTACATGCTGGGGCCCTCCCTGCTGGTCGCGCCCGTCTTCACCGCCGACGGCACGGTCGAGTACTACGTCCCGGCTGGGCGCTGGCAGCACCTGCTGACCGGCGAGGTCGTCGAAGGACCGGGCTGGCGCACCGAACGGCACGGGTTCGACTCCCTGCCCCTGCTGGTGCGGCCCGGCACGGTGCTGCCCGTCGGGGCCCGGTTCGACCGGCCCGACTACGACTACACCGACGGCCTGGTGCTGCACTGCTACGACCTGCCCGAAGCATCGGAGACGGTGCTGCACATCCCCACCGCGGGGGCCGGTGACAGCCTGACCATCCGAGTCCAGCGAGACGGGGACCAGCTGACGGCGAGTACCGGTGACGGGGAACCCCTCCTGGGGCCGTCGCCACGAGTCATCATGGATCTACCCGTCAACTTGTGACGCAGTCCCGGCGGCCGGGCACGGACTTCGTCCGGGTTGGGTCGCCGGCCTGTGATCGTGGGGATGGCGAGGGGCGTCTTGGGAAAAGCACCAAAGCGCTGCGAAGGCGTGGGCGGTACGTGGCCCACCATGTCACCATCGCATTCGGCAACGGGTATGCAGGTAGGTGGTCAGCGCGGCCAGTTGAGGGTGCCTCGGCCCTACGAAGGGAGCGGACGTCGATGCATCGCCGGGGTGCGTACGCGAAGACGCCACTGAGGCAACTGAGGATCGTGCTGATCGCCAAGGAGATGTTCGCCGCTCACGGGTACTGGGGGACGTCGCTGACGGCAGTAGCCAGGGCCGCCGATCTCAGCTCGACCGGGGTTACACACCACTTCCCGTCCAAAGACATGCTGATGATGGCGGTGCTGGATCATGCCAGCTCGAGCCTCCTGCCTGCTGTGGACGCCGGCTCGACAGGGCTGCGTGCGTCGATGAGCGAACTGGCTCGCCGAGCGTGTGCTGACCCTTCTTCGGCGCGTCTTGTGCTGATGCTCGAAGCTGAAGCTTGCTCTGCCGACCACCCGGCGCACCGGTGGTTCCAGCATTGGCGGCGCACCCTGCGCAGCTCGGCGCGGCAGTGGGCTCTAGCAGACCCGACTTTGAGACTGAACCAGACCGAGGCTGAGGTGCTGGGGCTACAGGTCGTCGCCACCTGCGAAGGCCTGTTACTGCACTGGCTCGCCGACGGGGACTTCGACGTGGTTCAGGCAGTGGACGCTGCCGTCGCGACGCTAGCGGCGGGTGCGAGGGTGTGCGACACGAGCAGCGTTTGAGGACCTGAGTGACCGCGGCTTCCAGCCCAGGATGACTAGCCCTGGGGCGAAGCGACGGCGACCTCCCAGGTATCAGCCACGGCGCGGCAGGGGAGCGGTGGCTGCGTGACCTCTGCGCCACCAGCCGGGGCTCCGCTGCGAGCTGATCAACATGGATGCCGATGCACACTGCGCGGCGGCCGATCCCGATCATGCTGCCTCCGCGCCTCCGCGCCTCCGCGCCTCCGCGCCTCCGCGCCTCCGCGCCTCCGCGCCTCCGCGCCAAGCGCGGTCTGGACGGTCCGGGTCCGTCCTCAGCGGGCTGGTGGGTGCTTTCGAGGTCCGTCGCGCCGGGTGCCGTCGCTGCGGGTCTCACCAGGGGTCGGCGGCCGAGGCCTCGAAGACGGGGCTGCTGGAGGACCGGGCTGTCGGGATCGGCCCGGTCGGCCAGCTAGATGGTCGTGTCCGACGCTCGTGCGGCATCAGCCGGGCACCTGTCAGACACCTCGAGCACCCGTTTAGCAGCTGTCCGACGGATCGGGGCAAGAGCGGATGCGGCTGGTCCAGGCGGCCGCGGCTCGCACTGCTGCCGCTCGGGCGCGGTCACGGCTTGCGGGGTGCATGACGCCTGTCCGGAAGCGCCCGCCCTTGGTCGCCGAGGGCAGGTGCGCGGATGCGAGCCGCCGGTCAGCCCACCGTTCGGTGTCACATGCGCGAAACGTCGTGGAAACGACCAAGTGATCTAACACCTTTTGGGCGTAGGGAGTAGACAAGACCCACCTAACGGATGTTAGGTTCATGCCTCGTACCGCTCGACGACGAGGAAGTCACCATGGTGTCAGTCGCAACGCGCCCGATGAGTGCCCCCTCCGCGCTTCGCTACACGGATGAGATTCGTGACCGGTTCCTGAATCGTGTCACCGACGACTTGTCCAGCCTTCGTCCTGTGGTCGCCCGGTCCTGGCGACGCAGCCGCGCTGCGGGCGTCGACGGTCAAACCGACCGCGGTTACATCGAAGAGGGACGAGTCGACGAGCGGACCACCTCTGTCGCCGCGCCACACCTGCGCAAGCTGGACGAGATGGCCAGTGACATCGGCGGCTACGTCAGCCTGACCTCGCCCAACGGTGCCCTCGTCAAGGCTCCCTTCCTGCGCGACGACTCCGACTTCCCGCCGGGCTACTCGTTGCTGGAGGCCAGCTGCGGTAGCAATGGCGAGGGGGTGGCCCTCGAGGAGGGACGAGCCGTGTGGCTCTCCCCCGAGGAGCACTTCCGCGACGACATGCGCGGTAACTGGTGCTTCGCCTCCCTCATCCGAGACCCCTTCCATAACCGGGTGCGCGGTGTCATCGGCCTGACGTTGCCGGCGGCCCGTGTCGGGCAGCTCGAGCCGTCCGCCACCCTCCTCATGCTGGAGAACGTCACCTCGCGCATCGAGCATGAGATCGAGACGCTCATGTCGGCACGCGAGCGCACGTTGATGCGTGAGTACCTCACTACGTCGCGACGTCGCGGTGCGGCGGCGGTGATCGCAACCGATGGCAAGCACTCGATCATGAACGCCAACGCCAGCGCCTCATTGGAGGGTGCTGACCTGTCCGTGATCGCCGGCTACACCAAAGGAGTCATGTCGACGGGACACGGCCTCAGCGCTCAGGTGGTGTTGTCAGGATCGGGTCCTGCGACTATCGACGTCGCACCGGTGGACCTGTCGGCTTCCAGCTACGGCGCCGTCGCCGTCATCCGACTTGGCACGAGCGTGGGCGCAGGCCAGCGTGCCTGCCCGGCTGAGCCTCCTGCGCACGAAGCATCGTTGCGAGAACGACTGCACGGTCAGAGCATGTCCTTCCAACGTCTCATCGCCTTGACGAACACGGCGATCGAGCAGCGCCGCTCAGTGCTGATCCTCGGTGAACCCGGCAGTGGCAAGTCACACCTGGCCGAGGTGATTGCGCGAGCTCGAGGAGGTGAGCTGCACCTGGATGCGCGCCACGGCGACGTCTGTCGGCGCTTCGAGGCCGCTCGCGCCGCCCATCGTGAGGCTTCCGGTGTCCTGATGCTGACGCACGCTGACGAACTGTCCACGACACGGGCCTGTGACATCGCCGCCCAGCTGAGGAGTGGTGGCGACTGGACCATCGTCATGACGGCGGGGAGCCCCAGCGACGCCACGCGAGTCCTGTCCGACGTCACGGGACCCCTGGAGATCCCCATCGCGCCGTTGCGCCGCCGGCGTGAGGACATTCCGCTGTTGGCCAATGCCATCGCAGACGAAGTCGGGGACCGGCGACTGTCCCGCAAGGTCCTCTCGACCCTGACCGACTCCGATTGGCCACGCAACGTCACTCAGTTGCGCCAAGTCGTGGTCGACGCTGCCGCTCACTGCCGCGGTATCGAGATCACCGAAACTGACCTGCCCGAGGGATTCCACCGGGTCCTGACCGGAGGGCGGCTGTCCCGCCTGGAGGACGCCGAGCTCGTGGAGATCCGCAGTGCCCTGCGCGAAGCAGGCGGTAACCGGCGGTTGGCGGCGGAGATCCTGGAGATCGGACGGTCCACGTTGTACCGGCGGATGGACTACTTCCGCAGCAGGGGCTTCGACATCTGATCCATCCGTCACCGGGCTGGACGTGCGGGCCCAGCCACTCCGCCCTGCCTGCCCGGCCCCGCCGGGGTGTTCCGATCTGGCACGGATACCGCTGCCGCCAAGACGGTTGACTGGTTCCAGTCCTCGAGCAGGTCCCCGAAGGGACCGACCACATGCTCACGATGACGAGACCACGACACGAACAGGACGGCACGACATGAGCGGCGACGCGCAGGGAACCATCTTGGTGGCACCGCACCACTTCCCAGACCTCGACCGTGAACACGCGCTGGCGAAGGAGGTCGACCGGGAGCTGGTGGCAGCACCCGACGCCGACGCCTTCCGCACCGCATTGCCCGACGCTGAAGTTGTGATGGTCACACCGTACGCCCGCTTGACCGCCGAGGAGTTCCCCTTCATGGGCAAGTGCCGGGCGGTGATCCGCTACGGCATGGGCTACGACAACATCGACGTCGACGCAGCCACCGCAGCAGGCATCCCGGTAGCGATCGTTCCCGGGACCGCTTCCGAGGAGGTGGCCTCGCACGCCTTCGCGATGGGTCTGGCCTTGGCCCGGCGGCTACCCACCGGCGATGCTTCCATCCGCTCGCTGGGTTGGGCCGGCATCATCGGCTACGACACTCCAGTGCTCTCCCAGTTGCAGGTGGGCGTCGTGGGCCTTGGCCGCATCGGTCAGCACGTCGCCCGCATGTGGACGGCCGTGGGAGCTCACGTCAAGGGGTACGACCCCTACGCCACCGACGGTCCGGTGGAGCTGGCCACCCTCGACACCGTCCTGCAGGAGTCCGACGTCGTCTCCTTGCACCTGCCGCTCAACGACGACACCTGGCACCTGGTCTCCGAAGACGTGCTGGCCCGGATGCGCCGGGGGGCTGTCGTGGTCAACGTCTCACGCGGAGGCCTCATCGACGAGGACGCCCTGGCCGCGGCCCTGATCTCAGGTCATCTCGCCGGCGCAGGCATCGACACCTTCTCCCAGGAGCCAGTCGCCGCCGAGCACCCGCTGCGGTCGGCCCCCAACACGATCCTCACCCCGCACATCGCCTGGCGGTCGAACCGCTCGACCGGTGCCTTACAGGACGGTGCGGTGCAGCGAGCCCGGCTGGCGCTGACCGGGCAGCCCCTGACCGACCGCGTGAACTGACGAACTGGAGAAGCGACGTGTCCGCCAACACCCAGGCTCCCCCCGCCACCGACGATTTGCTCACCGAGGACCCGCACCTGCGTCGCGGCCCGCGCGGCTTCCCACTGCTTCCCGGAGGCTATGGGCGCTCGACCTACTACATCGGAGCTCCCAGCCCCTACGCCGTCCGCGGAGAGGGCTACCGCGTCTGGGACGACCGTGGTCGGGAGCTCATCGACGCGAACAACAACTTCACCTCCTTGATCCACGGTAACGCCCACCCCGAGATCACCGAGGCGGCCACCAAAGCCCTGACCTCCGGCGCGAGTTGGGGCATCCCCAACCTCCACGAGTGGGAATTGGCCGAGCTGCTCCTGTCGCGTCTGCCCCAGCTGGACCAGGTGCGCTTCACCAACTCCGGCACCGAAGCGGTCATGTCCGCCGTCCGGATCGCCCGAGCCAGCACGGGGCGTGAGCGTGTCATCGTCACACAGGGTGGCTACCACGGAACCTCCGACCTCGCCTTGGTCCCCGGCGGCCCCAGCTACACCCGGGGCGTGACGCGCGGGGTCATCGACGACGTCACCGCCATCCCCCTCAACGACGTCGACCGGCTGCGGCGCGCGATCGAGACGGCACCCACGGAGTACGCGGCGATCATCCTCGATCTGCTGCCCAACCGCGCCGGGCTGTTGCGCATCTCCGATGACTTCGTCACTACCGCCCGGGACCTGGCCACCCGGCACGGCATCGTCCTGATCATCGATGAGGTGATCAGCCTGCGCCTGGGGCTGCAGGGCCTGAGCGGGCAGTACGGTGTGGCGCCGGACCTGCTGACCACCGGCAAGACCATCGGCGGCGGCTTCGCTGTTGGGGCAGTCGTCGGGCTCGCCGAGTTGATGGCCGAGGTCGACCCGACGCGAGCAGGCAGCCTGCCGCACGGTGGCACCTTCTCCGGCAACCCGGTGAGCATGGCAGCCGGCGCCGCAGCCCTTCGCCTCTACCCCGAACCCGAGGTCGACCGGCTCAACCGGCTCGGCGACAACGCACGCGAGAAGGTCAACGCCCAAGTCAGCCAGGCCGGATGGGAAGTGCGCGGCCGCGGATCGCTACTGCGCGCGGTCCCCGCAGGAGCTCAGAAGGTCGATGAGGCCACCCAGCACCGTCTGTGGTGGGCCTCCTACCAGCGTGGGCTGCTCGGCTCCCCGGCCAACCTGCTCTCGTTGTCCACCCCCATGGACGGCGCCGTCGTCGACGACATCGCCGACCGCCTGGCCGATGCCGTGCTCGCCGTCGCCGACGCCCCGACCAGCGCCTGAGGAAGGAAACCACCATGAGGATCGTCTCCTACGTGCACGAGCATGGCGTTCGCGGCGGCATCCTGTCCGAGGGCGCCGTCTACGACCTGCAACGCCTCCTGCTGGCTTCCGGCCGGATCGTCACCTCCCCCTCGGTCCGTGACTTCCTGACCACCCACGGGGAGGACCTGGAGAAGCTGTCTGACCAGTTCGCTCAGCTGGTGCAGGACAACCCGCACACCTGGGTCGGTGACCTGCGCAACATCCAGCTGACCTCCCCGGTCCCCGACCCTGCCAAGGTGCTGTGCGTCGGGCTCAACTACAAGGACCACGTCGCCGAGACCGGACGGGCGCTGCCGGAGTACCCCGACGTCTTCGCCAAGTTCGCCACCTCCATGATCGGCCCGGCGGACGAGATCGAAGGCGCGGACGTCAGTTCCAACCTCGACTTCGAAGGTGAGGTCGCCGTCGTGATCGGACGCACCGCGCGGCGGGTCCCTGAAGCCGAGGCCCTTGCGTACATCGCCGGGCTGGCACCGCTGAACGACATCTCAGCCCGGGACCTGCAGTACCGCGGCACCCAGTGGCTGGCCGGCAAGTCCGTCGACCGGTCCACGCCCTGGGGGCCCGCCCTGGTCACCCTTGACGAAGCTGGCGACATTCAGGACCTGGATCTGGTGACCCGTGTCAACGGCACGGAAGTGCAGCGCTCGAACACGAAGTACCAGATCTTCCCCATCGCCCGCATCGTGTCCTACCTGTCCAGCTTCCTGACCCTCGAGCCGGGCGATGTCATCGCCACCGGTACCCCCCAGGGCATCGGTGCCAAGCGCACCCCACCGCTGTGGCTGCGCCCCGGCGACGTCATCGACGTCGATGTCGAGCGGATCGGCCTGCTCAGCAACCGCGTAGGCGCGTACTGACGCTCCCGCACCGCCCCGTTCGCGGGGTCTCCCCGTCCGGCTCGACAGACATGGAAGAAAGATGAACGACGTTCACACCGAGAACAAGGGCGACGGTGCCAGGTACCGCATCGCCGTCGACACCGGCGGCACCTTCACCGACGTGGTGGTCGGGTCCGACACCGGCGACATGGCGGTCGGCAAGGCGCTGACGACCTACGACCGCGTCTTCACCGGCTTCGAAGCCTCGGTCCACCGTGCGGCCGAGTCCGTCGGCTGGGACGGGGAGGAGGTGCTGCGCAACGCCGACGTCATCGTGTACGGCACCACCCACGCCACCAACGCCGTCCTCACCGGCAGGGTCGCTCGTACCGCGCTGCTGACCACCGACGGCTTCGCCGACACTCTGCTGCTGCGCGAAGGAGGCCGGCGCGACGCGTTCGACTCCAAGGCCGCCTACCCCGGGCCCTACATCCCCCGTCGGCTCACCTACGAGGTTCGCGAGCGGATCTCCTCCGAAGGCGACGTCCTGGTTCCCCTGGACGAGCAGCAGGTCCGCGAGGTGCTGCAGCAGCTGGCCGACGAGAACATCGAGGCCGTGGCGGTCTCCTTCTTGTGGTCGATCGTCAACGACACCCACGAGAAGCGACTGGGTCAGCTCATCGAGGACATCCTGCCCGGAGTTCCGTACACGCTGTCCCACGAGGCCAACCCCACCATCCGTGAGTACCGCCGGTCCTCGGCCGCGGCGATCGACGCCTCGCTCAAGCCCCTCATGGCCGACCACCTGGGCAACCTGCGCTCGGACCTGGTGCAGTACGGGTTCTCCGGTGACCTGCTGGTGGTGACCTCCGAAGGCGCCGTCCTCGACGTGGCCGATGTTCTCGATCGACCGGTACTGCTGCTCAACTCCGGTCCGTCGATGGCCCCCTTGGTCGGTGCCGCCGCCGCGCCCGACCGCGAGATCGTCGTCGTGTGCGACATGGGCGGGACCACCTTCGACGTCTCCTTGGTAGAGAAGGGCGTCGTCCGTCACACGCGCGAGGCCTGGCTGGGTGAGCCGTTCGTCGGTCACCTCACCGGGTTGTCGTCCGTCGCCGTCTCCAGCATCGGCGCCGGCGGTGGCAGCATCGCTTGGATCGACGGCGGCGGTCTGCTGCGCGTCGGCCCGCAGAGCGCGCGCAGCACGCCCGGCCCGGCCGCCTACGGCCGCGGTGGCGAGGAGCCGACCGTCACCGACGCGTGTGTGGCGCTCGGCTACCTCGACGCCAGCGGCTTCGAAGGGGGCTTCACCCTCGACCGCCACGCCGCCGTCAAGGCGATCGACTCGCGCATCGCCGGCCCGCTCGGCATGGACACCACTCAAGCCGCCCAGGCCATCCTCGACGTCTCGGCCAACCACATGGCCACGGCCATCCGGCAGGCGTCCCTGGAGCAGGGCGTGGATCCGCGCGGAGCACTCATCGTCGCCGGCGGAGGAGCGGGCGCGATGGTCGCCGCGGCCATCGGCATCCTGCTGGAGGCCGATACGGTGTTGATTCCCGCCACCGCCGGTGTCCTGGCGGCCTACGGCGCGCACCGGGCGCCCATCGCCACCGAGTTCCTCTCGCCCCTGCACAACGACACCCACGCCTTCGACGCCGCCTCCGCGACGCGGGCCGTCGAAGACCTCAAGGCCAAAGCCGCCGTGTTCGCCGCCCGCTTCGACGGCGTGGGGGAGAAGCCGGAGTTCACCTACTTCGTCGACGCCCGCTACCCTGGACAGGCTTGGGACCTGCGAGTGCACCTGGTGTCGGCTCCCGAGGGCCCCGACACCGCGACGGTGATCGAGCAGGCTTTCCACGCCGAGCACGACCGCCGCAACGGCACGCACGACGCCCGCAGCCGCGTTGAGGTCATCACTTGGGGCGTGCGGGTCGAGGTACCCCGCCCGGAGCAGCTCAAGGACACGGTCGCCACGAGCGGCGCCCCGCAGTCGCACCGCACCGACCCGATGGTCTTTGGCGGCGCCACCTACGACACGACGCGTTTTCGCGGCGTGACCCTCGGTCCGGCGGACAAGATCGTGGGGCCGGCGGTCATCGACCTGCCGACCACGACCATCGTCGTGCCCCCCGAGTGGGACGCCACCTTGGATGACCGTTCCAACATCTACCTGACCCGCAAGGAGGCGTGACGTGTCGCGCGAATTTGACCCGGTCAAGCTGTCGGTGCTGGCCAACGCCTTCGACGGCATCGTCCGGGAGATGACCAGCGGACTGCTGCGCTCGGCTCGCTCTTCGGTCATCAACACCGCCCGCGACTTCTCCTGCGCCGTGCTGACCGCCGACAACCAGCTGTTGGCGGCCGCTGAGGGCGTACCGGTGCACGTCTTCGGCGCCGGCCCGCTGGGTGAGGACATGGTGGCGCTGCACGACGACATCCGTGAAGGCGACGCCTACCTGCACAACGACCCCTACCTGGGCAACTCGCACGCAGCCGACCACGTCATCCTCGTGCCCATCTTCGTGCAGGGTCGTCACCTCTTCACCGCAGTCACCAAGGCCCACCAGGCCGACTGCGGCAACTCCCTTCCGACGACGTTCTTCGCCACCGCCCGAGACGTCTACGAGGAAGGTGCGCTGATCTTTCCCTGCGTCAGGATCCAGCGTGACTACACCGACCTTGACGACATCATCCGGATGTGCCGCTCGCGCATCCGGGTACCCGAGCAGTGGTACGGGGACTACCTGGCCTCCGTGGGTGCCTCGCGCATCGCTGAACGCCGCGTGCAGGAGCTCGCCGAGAAGTTCGGCGCCGATGTCTTGATCGAGTTCGTGCAAGCCTGGTTCGACTACTCCGAGCGGCTCGCCGTCAGCGCGGTCGAGACGCTGCCGGAGTATGTCATCACCGGCACCAGCACTCACGACCCCTTCCCCGGAACCGGCCCCGAGGGTGTGCCTCTAAAGGCCACTGTCTCGGTCAAACCGAAGGAGGGGCGTGTCACGATCGACCTGCGTGACAACCCTGACAACCTGCCGAACGGCCTGAACCTCACCCGGGCGACGGCCACCGGTGCTGCTCTGGCCGGCGTGTTGTCCGGCCTGCCGGAAAATCTGCCCAGCAACGCGGGTACCTTCCGCCGCTTTGAGGTCCTGCTGCGAGAAGGCTGCGCGGTCGGCATTCCCAAGCACCCCTACTCGTGCTCGTCGGGCACCACCAACCTGGCCGACCGTGTCGTCAACATCGTCCAGTCCGCGTTCTCTCAGATCGAGGACGGCTACGGGGCGGCCGAAGGAGCCTCCGGTCAGGCTCCGGCCAAGTCAGTCATCTCCGGCATCGATGAGCGCAACGGCAATGCCTACGTCAATCAGATCCTCGTCGGCGGTGTGGGCGGACCGGCCACCCCTTACGTCGATGGCTGGCCCACCTACCAGCGTCCGGTGTGCGGTGCCTTGCTGTACCACGACAGCGTCGAGGTCGACGAGCAGCGCTACCCCATCCTGGTCCATGAGCGGGTCCTGGTCGCCGACACCGGCGGCGCCGGCCGCCAGCGCGGCGGCCTCGCGACTCGAGTCACCCTCGAAGCTCGCGACGACGACTTGACCATCACCTACGGCATCGAGGGCAAGCTCAACCCCCCCAAGGGCGTGCGCGGCGGTGCCGGCGGTGCTGGGCCGCAAACCTGGGTGGAAGGGTCTGACGGTGTCCGCACCGAGATCCCCGTGGTAGGCCGCTACGACCTGCGCCGCGGCGACAAGGTCGTGTCCATAACACCCGGCGGCGGCGGTTACGGCGACCCGTTGGAGCGTGATGCTGAGGCAGTCCTAGACGACCTGCGTGAAAGCCGCATCAGCGCTCGAGGCGCTCTGGAGGACTACGGTGTGGTCATCAGCGACCTCGAGATCGACGAGGTCGCCACGGCGCAGCTGCGTCGCGAGCGCGTCGGCGCCCGCTAGAGACCGAGCCTCGCTGCGGCGGTCGCCGGCACCAGCTGCCCGCCGACGACCGCCGCGGCGACTGTGTCCCGTTGTGGGACGCACGAGAACCAGTACCGCAACGCAGGATGGTGCACGTCAGGCGTTCCCGGCGTCACCCGACACCGGCGACACCGGCGACACCGGCAACACCGGCAACACCGGCAACACCGGCGACACCGCACGGCGAGAGGTAGGACGAAATGAGTGAAGTGGAACCCATCAGGGTCGGCATCGTCGGCGTCGGCAACGTCCTGAACCAGTACCTGGACAAGATCGCTGTGCACCCCGACGTTCGCATCGTCGCACTCGCTGACGTCAACGCCGAAGCGGTCAAGGGTCGCGCCCAGCAGTACGGGATCGACAAGGCCTTGACACCCGATGAGCTGCTCGACGACCCTGAAGTCGAGCTCGTGCTCAACTTGACCCCGCCTAAGCTCCACGCCCCAGTGTCGTTGCAGGCCATCGCGGCCGGTAAGCACGTGCTGTCGGAAAAGCCGTTCGCCACATCGCTGGCGGAGGCCCAGCAGGTCCTCGAGGCTGCCCGGGCAGCTGGGGTGCACGCCGGGTCCGCGCCCACGACCTTCCTGGGGTCGGGGATGCAGACCAGTCGCAAGCTCATCGATGACGGCTGGATCGGCCAACCCGTCGCCGCCTTCGGGTCCTTCGCCTGCCGCGGATACGAGCACTGGCACCCCAACGTGGATCCCTTCTACAGCCCCGGGGCCGGTCCGATGCTCGACATCGGTCCCTACTTGATCACCAACCTGGTCAACTTCTTCGGGCCGGTGCAGCGTGTCTCAGCCAGCACGCCCCGCTCTTCGCAGACCCGCCCACGTCCCACCGGCGACGGAGGCTACGAAGGAGTCATCGACATCCAGACGCCGACGCACGTGACCGGATCGATCGACTTCGAGTCCGGAGCGGTCGCCACCGTGATCGTCAGCTGGGACGTGTGGAACCACAACCTGCCCCACCTGGAGATCTACGGCACCAGTGGATCCATCGCCGCGCCGAACCCGGATCACTTCTCAGGCGCACCGGTGCTGCGCCGCGGCGAGCCCGGCGACCTGGCGCTGGACATGACCCCGCCCGGGGGAGGCGACTGGCGTCAGACGCCCATCACTCACCGTGACGACGCCTATCGGGGCATTGGTCTGGCGGAATTCGGCCACGCCATTCGCACGGGTGTCGAGCCGCGCACCGGTGGCCAGTTCGCGTACCACGTCCTGGAGGTCCTACTGGCCTTCGAGGCATCCTCGACCCAGGGTCGGCACGTCGACGTGGACAGCACGTGTGAGCGACCGCGCCCGTTGCCTTCGGTCGGACCGCACGAGCCCTACCGGTTCGACTGACCGCGCCTGTCGCCGGATGACCGGAGTCGATCGTGTCCGCAACCTCGACGCCGTCCACAGCAGCTTCCGGGCCGCCGATGACGGCAGTCACCCCCAAACGGGACTTCCTCACCATCGCCGACCTTGTGGCCATGCCGCACCTGGGGCTGCGGCTGATGGCCGGCGGCGATGGTGCCCGCCACGCCGTGCTGTGGACGCACACCTCTGAGCTCGCCGACCCGGGGCCGTGGCTGGAAGGCGGTGAGCTGCTCATCGTCAACGGCTTCGGCATCCCCGCCGAACCCGATGAGCAGGTCGAGTACCTCACCCGGCTATCCCTGCACCGCCTCGCTGGATTGGCCGTCAGTGCGCGATCCCCCACGCTCACGCCGGAGCTGCTGGCCACCGCCGACCGCCTAGCCTTCCCCGTGTTGCGCATCCCCCGGCAGATCCCCTTTGTCGAGCTGTCGCACCTGGTGGCCAACGCGCGGGACAGGTCGGCCCGCAGCCGGCTGTCGCGCCACCTGCAGATCTTTGAGACCCTGCGGCTGCGCAACAGTCCCGACAGCGATGTGGTGAAGTTCTACACCGAACTGGAGCGGGTCTCCGGTTACCGACTGGCCCTCGTGTCCCCGGCCGGTCGCCCTCTGCTCGCGCAGTGGCCGTGGATGCCCGACGACCTCGCCTTCGACCCGAGGCCTGCAGCCTCGAAGGAGCTGCGGGTCGTCCCCGGCGGCTTCGTCATACCGTTGGTTGTCGGCGACCGGGTCACCGCCCACCTCGTCGGGCGCGAGCGGACCGATGCGGTCCCCGGAGGCCTGGCCGCCCTGCAACACGTCGCCTCGCTCGCCGAGCTGGACGCCATCGACGACCAGCGCCATCGGGAGGCGCTGCACCGTGAAGGCGGCGAGCTGCTGGCGAGCGCACTGGACGCCCCCGCCGCGAGCGAAGATCACCGCAAGCGCCTGTCCAGGTTCGGGCTGGACCCTTCCCGCGGCCTACGCGTGCTCGCCATCGCAGGACGCACGGGACACCTGGTGCCCGAGCAGTGGGTCCGCGACTGGCTCTGCGACCGCGACATCCCGCACCTGCTGCTCCTTCGGCAAGGCGTCTTGTTGGCCGTCGTCGACCGCGACGAGCCCAACCTGCGTGAGATGGCCATCCACTTGGCAGTGGACCTGGGCGTCAGCTCCCGTTGCGATGACCCCGGCGAGCTGGCCCGACTACGTCGGCAGGCCGTCTGGTCGCTCACCCTGGCCAACGAGTCGGCTGAGCCAAGCGTGGTCCTGGCCGATCAGCAGCAGGGGTTGGCCCGCTGGCTCAATCCTGACGTGCAGACGATCAAGGAGCTGGCCGGCGCGGTCTTGCGCCCTTTAATGGAGTACGACGCTCAGAACGACGGCGAGCTGCTGCGCACCTTGACGGTCTACTTCCGGAACCAGGGCCGGGTACGGCCCTCAGCGGCTGAGCTTTTCATTCACGAGCACACCTTGACCTACCGGCTCAAGCGCATTGAGCAGCTCGTCGACCGTGATCTGAAGTCCTACCGTGATCTCTTCGAGCTGTGGCTCGCCACCGTGGCGACCCCGCTGATGGACCGGTCCTGACCGCTTGCCCCCTCTTCACGACCTCGTGTCAATTTGGCACACCCCCATCCGCGCGGCCGGTGGAACGCTGGCCGCTAGAACCCATCGCACGACCGAGTCGACGATGAAGCACGGACTAGGAGAAGGCATGAGCAGCACAACGGCCGTCGACACCGGCACCGACGCGGCGCCCGCCGGCACGCGCCGGCGCACCGTTGCGCAGGCGATCGTCGAGTACCTGCAGGTGCAGCACAGCGAGCTCGACGGGGTCCGCCGACGGCTGATCCCGGGCCTCTACGGCATCTTCGGGCACGGCAACTCGGTCGGGTTGGCTCAGGCCACCGACGAGTACGGCAGCGACTTCCCGTTCTACCCCGGCAAGAACGAGCAGTCGATGGTCCACGCGGCCATCGGCTACGCACGAGCCAACAACCGGGCCTCGACCCTGGCATGTACCGCCTCCGCCGGGCCGGGGTCGACCAACATGGTGACTGGGGCAGCCACCGCCACCACCAACCGACTGCCGGTCCTGCTCTTCCCCGCTGACATCATCAACAACCGCAAGGGTGACCCGGTGCTGCAGCAGGTGGAGCACCCCGTCGAGCGGGACGTGTCGGCGAACGACTGCTTCCGCCCGGTCAGCCGCTACTTCGACCGGATCACCACCCCCTCGCAGCTGCTGTCGACCCTGCCGGAGGCCATGCGAGTCCTGACGGACCCGGTGGAGACCGGAGCGGTCGTCGTCTGCCTCCCGCAGGACATCCAGGGTGAGGAGTACGACTTCCCCGAGGCGTTCTTCACCCCACGGGTCTGGCACATCCGGCGCCGCCCGGCCGCTGAGGACGAGATCAGCGGCGCGATCGAGATCATCCGCAACGCCAAGCATCCCCTCATCATCGCCGGAGGTGGCGTCCGGTACTCGGCCGCCTCCGAGGAGCTCGCCCGCTTCAGCGACGACTTCGGCATCCCTGTCTCCGAGACTTACGCCGGCAAAGGCAGCGGCCCGGTCAGCGACCTCAACGTCGGTGGCGTGGGGGTCACCGGCACGGTCGGCGCCAACCAGTTGGCTCAGCGTAGCGACTGCGTGATCAGCGTCGGTACCCGCCTGCAGGACTTCATCACCGCGTCGCACTCGCTGTTCGAGAACCCCGACGTGCGCTTCGTACACCTGAACGTCAGTTCCTTCGATGCGCACAAGATGGGGTCCTTCCCCGTCGTGGGCGATGCCCGTCTGTCCCTGACCTCGCTGCACACAGGTCTGGCGGCGGTCGGCTACCACGCCGACGCCACCTGGAATGACGCCGTCAGCGCAGCCCAGCAGGTCACGGCCGACAACCTCGCGCACGATCTGCAGGACTTCCCCGGCGAACTGATGAGCCAGGCTCAGGTCATCGCTCAGCTGAACGCACACGTGGACGGGCACGACACCCTGGTGCTGGGGTCCGGTGGCGTCGTCGAAGGCGTTCACAAGGCGTGGGACACCTCGAACGGCACCGAGATCCACTTTGAGTACGCCAACTCCTGCATGGGCCACGAGATCCCCGCTGGTTTGGGTGCCAAGCTGGGTCGCGGTGACACCGAGGGTGAAGTCTTCGTCCTGATCGGTGATGGCACGTACTACATGCAGCCGACTGAGCTGATCACTGCAGTGCAGCTGCGGCAGAAGATCACGGTCGTGATCGTCGACAACAGTGGACACCAGTGCATCTGGCCGCTGCAGGTCGCCAAGGGCGGCCCCGACCACGAGTTCGGCACCCAGCTGCGCGAGGCGAACGCCCAGACCGGTCGACTCGACGGCGCGGTCGTTCCGGTGGACATCGCCGCGAACGCCGCAAGTTTCGGGGCGGCCTCTTGGACGACGAAGACGATCGAGGAGTTCACGCTGGCTCTGAAGGAGGCGCGCGCGGTCGAGGACCGGCCGGCGGTGATCGTCGCGCACGTGGAGCCGTGGCGCTTCCTTACGGGCAACGGTGCCTTCTGGGACGTCGGGGCGGCCATGACCTCCCAGCGTCCGGAGACGCTGGAAGGTGGTGCTAAGCACCGCCAAGGGCGCCAGCGTCAGCGGTACTACGGGACGACGACCGTACCGGACGGCCAGGCCTGACCTGCCCCGCGCCGCCGGGATCCACCGGCGGCCCACCCGGGGGCGGCAGCGTCGGCTGCCGCCGCCGGAGCCAGGACACGCGACCGGCTCGCCGGTCGGCTTCGGCGACCGGGCAGGACCGCCGGGTGCAGGAAGCGCACAGTGATCGAGGAGGACTACGAATGGGAACGTTCACCGTCACCGACCCGGCCACGGGCCAACAGCTCGCTGAGTACCCCGAGAGCACGGACGAGCAGGTCGAAGCCGCGCTGGCTTCGGCCCACGCCGCCTACCAGGGATGGGCCCGTCGCACTAGCGTCCGCGAGCGCGCCGCCCTTGCCCGCCGGCTCTCGGAGCTGTTCAGCCAGCGTCAGGACGAGCTGGCCAAGATCATCAACCGGGAGATGGGCAAGCCCTTGTCCCAGGGCATCGGGGAGATCGAGTTCTCCGCCAAGATCTGCGCCGCGTTCGCCGACAACGCCGAGGAGTGGCTGGCCGATGAGGAGCTGCACACCGCCGATGGCCTAAGGAGCTTCTTCCGCTACCAGGGGATCGGCGTGGTCTTGGGTATCATGCCGTGGAACTACCCCTACTACCAGGTCGCCCGATTCGCGGTACCCAATCTGATCCTGGGCAACACGATCATCCTGCGGCACGCCAGTCAGTGCCCCGAATCGGCGCTGGCGTTGCAGCAACTGTTCGACGACGCCGGCTTCCCCGAGGGCGCCTACGTCAACGTCTTCGCCAGTCACGCTCAGCTGTCGACCGTCATCGCGGACGACCGGGTGCAGGGTGTCTCCCTCACCGGATCCGAGCGCGTCGGTGCGATCGTTGCCGAGCAGGCGGGTAGGGCCTTGAAGAAGTGCGTCCTCGAGCTCGGTGGTTCCGACGTCTTCCTCGTGCTCGATGGCGCCGACTTGGACAACGCCGTGAAGCACGCCGTGGCCGGCCGGATGGACAACACCGGTCAAAGCTGTATGGGTTCCAAGCGCGTCGTCGTCCTGGATGAGTACTTCGACGAGTTCGCTGCCAAGTTCACGGCAGCCATCGGTGCCCAGTCGTACGAGAACGGTGACTACGGGCCCCTTTCGTCGGAATCGGCCACCCGGACGCTGGCCGCGCAGGTCCAGGCCGCACTCGATCAGGGTGCAGACCTCCTGGTGGGTGACAACGCACCTCGCGGCAACGTGTACACGCCGAGCGTCATCGGCGGCGTCACGCCGAGCATGGACGTCTACAGCGAAGAGCTGTTCGGTCCCGTCGCCCAGCTGTACCGCGTCTCCAGTGACGAGGAAGCCATTGAGCTGGCCAACTCCTCGCCCTATGGGCTCGGATCGGTCATCATGTGCCAGGACTTGGCGCGGGCTGAGCGCGTAGGCAGTCAGCTGGAGACCGGCATGGTGTTCATCAACGCCGCCGGCATCGGTGGTCCCGACGTACCCTTCGGCGGCGTCAAGAAGTCGGGCTATGGCCGCGAGCTGGGCAAGGTGGGCATGCTGGAGTTCGCGAACAAGAAGCTCTTCCGCTTCGCGCAGTAGGACGCCTACGCCGCGGGGGATCGGGGTCGACCTCGAGCCCCCGCGGCGCTCCAGCCGTGGGTGCGGCATCCCGTGCCTGGGCCGAGTCAGACGGGTGGCGAGTCGACTGGCGACGTGACGTTCGCGCAGGGGCTCTCCTCCTGGCAACGGGCGAGTCCAGCCATAGGAGCAACTCCGACTTCGTGGCCGATGCGGTCTGCACCCTAGCCCGATGCGCGCCGCCCCAGTGCGCTGTCTCGCCTTGGTACACGTCAGGCTCTGCGAGCGGGAACACCCTGGTCATGGAGCACCGATCCACGAACCTACGGAGGTGGATATGCAGGAAGATCCTTTGCGTTTCGGGTTGATTGGCACTGGCCGCATCGGCCAGGTCCACGCAGCGAGCATCGCCGCCAACCCGGACACGACGCTCGCCTGGGTCGCTGACCCCTTCGTCGGGGGCGCCGAGGCGGTGGCGTCCCGACACGGAGGAAGGGCCACGGACTCACCTGAGCGGCTGTTGGCCTCGGGTGAGCTGGACGCAGTGGTCGTCGCGTCTCCCACCCCGACTCACGTCGCCCTCATCGAGGCCTGCCTGGACGCGGGGTTGCCGGTGCTGTGCGAGAAGCCCATCGATCTAGACATCGCCAAGGTCGATGCCTTGCGTCCGAAGGTGGCGGCCAGCCAGGTGCCTGTCGCGCTCGGATTCAACCAGCGCTTCGACCCGGCTTTCGCGGAGACGAGGGCGCGGGTGGCGGCGGGGGAGATCGGTGAGCCGGAGCACCTGTCGATCGTCAGCCGAGACCCGGGGCCGCCGCCGGCTGAGTACATCGCGGTCTCCGGCGGAATCTTCCGCGACATGACGATCCACGACTTCGACATGGCTCGCTTCTTCCTCGGCGACATCGTGGAGGTCAGCGCGACGGGCGCTCAGTTGTTCGACGAGGGTGCTCGCGAACACGGTGACTTCGACAGCGTCGTCGTCGTGCTGCGCGCTGCCTCTGGGGCCATCGCCACCATCACCAACTCCCGACGTAGCCGGATCGGGTACGACCAGCGTCTGGAGGTCGTGGGTGCTGAAGGCTCGCTCACGGTGTCCAACGCACCCTCCAGTCTGGTGAGTGTCTCGACTGCCCGGGCCGTGGAGGCGAGACGGCCGTACGTGGAGTTCTTCCTGGAACGCTACGCCACCGCGTACGCCCAGGAGCTGGCCGAGTTTGTCGAACTGGCCCGGGGAGGAAAGTCCACGAGTCCGACGTTCGAGGACGGGCGCGCGGCACTGGTGATCGCCGACGCCGCCCGCCGATCGGCGGCCGACGGTGCGGTGGTGCGCATCGACGGCTGAGGCGATCCGGGACCGCCAGGGGGACGGTCGCTCGGGTCGTGGTGACGAGAAGGGCCGGACGTGGAGACTGTCCGGCCCTTCTTCGGTCCCATGACCGGCACGCCGACTCCACGCCGACCTTGCGCCGACCCGCGGGCCGACCCGCGGGTCGACCCAGCGGTCGGCTACGCGTGAGTGGGCAGTCGCACCGTTGCGCCGCTGCGGGCCGCCCGGCGAGCGGCGTCCAAGATTTCGCACGTGGCGATCGCGTCCGCCGGGTCGACCGGGACGGGCCCTCGACCGCGAACCGCGCGGGCGAAAGCGGCGTAGAAGTCCGGCCAACGGCCGGGCTCGCTCGGCACCCGGCGCGCGGGCCCATCACCCAGCACCACCGCCCCCCAGCGGCTGGGCGGCTCGACACCCCAGGCATCGCCTTCAACACCAGGAGTGCGCCCGGCCAACAAGAGCGCCTCCTGCACGTCCAGCGGCGCCTCGAGCACGAAGCTGCCAGCAGTCCCGGTGAGGCGGTACCGGGGCGCGGGAGCCGGCTGCACCAGCGACGCGGACAGCTCGCTGACCACACCGTTCACGTGCTGCAGCTGCAGGCGCGCCTCGCGCTCACAGCCATCGCCTCCGCTGGTCTGCGCCGCGACGGACTCGACCGGCCCGAAGAGCACCAGCGCCTGGTCCACCAGGTGCGTGCCGAAGTCACGCAGCAAGCCACCGCCAGCGATGACCGGCTCGGCAGGGGCCCAGCGCTCCAGCGCGGACTCCAGGCGCGTGACCTGCCCCAGCTCGCCGTTGGCCAACACGCGCCGCAACGTTCTGAAGTCGGAATCCCAGCGTCGGTTCTGGCAGGGGCTGAGCAGGACACCCGTGGAGCGTGCACGCTGCACGCTGGCTCGCGCGGCGCGGGCGTCCAAGGCGAACGGCTTGTCGCAGACGGTAGGCACTCCCAGAGCGATGGCTTGGTCGGTCAGCTGCGAGTGCGTTGCCACCGGGGTCGAGATGGCGACGGCTTGCGCCCCCGCGGCGACGGCCTCCGCCAGCGATGGCACCACTTCGGCCTGCGGGTGCTCGGCCGCCGCCTGGGCGCTGCGCTCAGGGCTGCCAGTCACGATGAAGCCCAGTCGGGCGCCGGCGGCACCAGCGATCACGGGGGCGTGGAAGTACCGCCCGCCCTCCCCGTACCCGACGAGGGCGAAGGTCACCGGCGGCGAGCAGGCCGACAGGTCCTCGAGCGCGCGCGATCGACCGCTCGTGGACTGCTGCCGGCCCACGCCGCTCACGCCTGGGTCGTCAGGGAGCCGGAGACGACCGGGACGTCGACCCACTCGCCCGAAGCGGCGCTGCGCAGCGCCGCGTCCACGATCTCGGCGGCCGACCACCCATCGGCCGCCGAGGGGGCCAGTTGGCGACCCTCGGCGACCGAGCGCAGGAACAGGGCCGCCTCGATCGTCTTCAGGTCGTTGAACCCGATGCCCGGCCCGGCATTGGGCTGGAACCGCCCGAACTCGCCGTAGGAGGTGGGCGTCATGATGGTGCGGTACCCCGAGCCGTCGTCGGCAAGTTCGAGCTGATTCATGCGGTCGAAGTTCCAGCGCAAAGAGCCCTCGGTGCCGTACACCTCGACGATGTACTCAGCGTGCGGCCCCACGGCGACGCGTGTGGTCTCCAGGACGCCCACGACGCCCCCCTCGAAGCGGGCGAGCACCGCGGCGTAGTCCTCGTTCTCAACTTCACGGGTCTCCCCCGTGCCGGGCACGGTCCGCTTGGGGATGAACCGCTCGGTCACCGAGCTGACCGACTTGATCGGTGCGACCAGGAACTGGGCGAGGTCGAAGCCGTGGCTGAGCACGTCGGCGAGGGCACCCGACCCGGCCTGCGCCTCCTCGTACCGCCAGGTGAAGGGTTGCGCCGGGTCGGAGGCGTAGCTAGTGATCATGCGAAGCTGCAAATTGGTGATGCGCCCCAGTGCACCGGTGCGGATCAACCGCCGTGCCTCCGCCACAGCCGGGGCATGGCGGTAGTTGAACCCGACACCGGTGAACAGGCCGGCCGCACCGGCCCGCTCGGCGATATCCCTAGACTCCCGAGCGCTGCGTCCCATCGGCTTTTCGATCCAGAAGTGCTTGCCAGCCTCGACTGCCGCCAGTGCCATCTCGTGGTGCAAGAAGGGCGGTGAGCAGATCGACACCACATCGACGTCAGGATGGGCGAGGAGCTGGCGGTAGTCGGTGGTCGTCTCGCGGAAGCCAAGGGCGTCCGAGGCGTAGGCGCGGCCGCCTGCGTCGGGATCGGCGGCGACGACGAGCTCGGCGCGGCGAGGTAGCTCGGGAAAGAACTGCGAGCTCTGCAGGTAAGAACGCGCGTGCAGCCGCCCCATCACCCCGACAGAGATGAGACCGACTCCGATGCTGTTCTGGCTGGGCATGGCGACTCCTCGGTGTTCGGCTAAATCCCGGCGCGGCTACCGCACGGCCTGCCGTCGGCGCCCGCGTCCTTGCCCGCCAGCCTAGGAACTGCGCGACCGACGCCGTTGTCTCAATCTGGAACATCCACCGTGACGGTGACCCTGTTGCAATGGATCCGACCATTCGCGGACTCAGAGGAGGACAGCGGTGATTGGCGAGACGGCCTTCGACGCCGAACCGGAACAGCTACGCGTTCTGGTAACCGGTGCCACGTCCGGCGTGGGAGAGGCCACGGCTCGACTCTTCGCCCGGCGCGGCGCCAAGGTCGCGCTCCTTGGACGACGCGAGGAGCAGCTGCGCCGGGTGGTCGATGACCTCGGTCGGAGCGCGCACCCCTTCCGGACCGACGTCAGCGACCCCGGCTCTGTCGCGGCTGGCGTCAGCGCGGCCGCGACCGTGCTCGGTGGTCTCGACGTCGTGGTCAACGCAGCAGGAGTCGCGGGCTCGGCACCCCTCGAGCTGTTGGACGACGCGGCGTGGCGCGAGGTGCTCGACACCAACCTGTCGGGAACCTTCCACGTCTGCCGGCAGGCCGTGCCGCACCTGCGAGCAGCTGGCGGTGCCATCGTCAACGTGGCCTCCGACCTGGCCGACATGGGGGTCGCCGGCCTGGCGCACTACTGCGCAGCCAAAGCTGGAGTCGTCGGTCTGACCCGTGCGCTCGCCGTGGAGCTGGCGCCGGCGGTGCGAGTGAACGTGGTGTGTCCTGGGCCGATCGACACGCCGATGCTGCGTGCAGGACTCGACCCAGCGAACCCGGTCGCGTCGCTGCGCGAGAAGGAGGCGACCGTCCCACTGAACCGGCTGGCCTCACCGGAGGAGGTCGCCCGGGCCATCTGGTTCCTGGCCGTCGACGGCACGTTCGCGACGGGCACCTCCATGGCCCTGGATGGTGGCACCTCCGCCGCCTGACTTGACACTCACCCATTGCGCGCCGCGTGGTGGACGGATCGGTACAAGGAGCACGAAGGCATGTCCGAGCAACAGCCCAGCGACCTCCGCAGCGCGCGGTGGTTCGGGCCGCACGACCTCACGGGGTTCATCCACCGGACTGCGATCCAGGCGGAGGGCTTCTCGAAGTTCGCCATCAAGGACCGGCCCGTCGTCGGCATCGCCAACTCCTGGTCGGAGCTGGTGAACTGCAACATCCACTTCAAGATGCTCGCCGACGCGGTAAAGCGCGGTGTGTTGATGGCCGGTGGCCTGCCGTTGGAGTTCCCGACCATCTCGCTCGGCGAGAGCTTGATGAAGCCCTCCGCGATGCAGTTCCGCAACCTCATGGCGATGGACGTGGAGGAGTCGATCCGGGCGTACCCACTCGACGCCATCGTCCTGCTCGGCGGCTGCGACAAGACGGTACCGGCCCAACTCATGGGTGCGGCCAGCGCGGATGTTCCGACCATCATGCTGACCGGCGGCCCGCAGGAGCCGGCCTACTTCCGCGGCAAGCAGCTGGGTGTCGGGACGGACACCTGGAAGTACGCCGACGAGTTGCGGGCGGGCACGATCACCCAGGACGACTTCAACGAGCTCGAGGCGAGCGCCAAGCCGACTGCGGGACACTGCAGCGAGATGGGTACCGCCTCGACCATGACCTCGATCGTCGAGGCGCTGGGCATGTGCTTGCCCGGCACTGCCTCGATCCCCGCCGTCCACGCGCGCCGAGCCTCCGCCGCTGAAGCCACCGGCCGGCGTGCGGTGGAGATGGCGCTGTCCGGAGGGCCCAGACCGAGCGACGTCCTCACCGAGCAGGCCTTCGACAACGCCATCACCCTCCTCATGGCCGTCGGCGGATCGACCAACGCGGTCATCCACCTGCTCGCGCTGGCCCGTCGCGTCGGCTACGAACTGCAGCTCGACAGGTTCCACGAGATCTCCCAGCGCACACCGCGCATCGCCAACGTCCGGCCGTCGGGTGAGCACCTCATCGCACAGCTGTTCAACGCCGGCGGCATCTCGGCCGTGCTCAAGGAACTCGACCCGCTGCTGCACGCTGGTGCGATCACCGTGACGGGCGAGAGCCTGTCGGATGGGTACCGCAACGCGCCCGCACCCGACGGTGATGTCATCAGTACGCTGTCCGAACCGTTCGACACCTCAGGCGGCATCGCTGTCGTCCGTGGTTCCTTGGCTCCCAAGGGCGCAGTCATCAAGCGCAGTGCGGCCTCGCCCGAGCTGCTGAAGCACCGTGGCCCCGCAGTCGTCTTCGAGGACATCTACGACCTCGGGCGCCGCATCGACGACCCCGACCTGGAGATCACTGAGGACTCGGTGCTCGTGCTGCGCAACAGCGGCCCGACCGGTGCCCCCGGCATGCCCGAGTGGGGCATGCTGCCGATCCCCGAACGTCTGCTGCGCAAGGGCGTACGCGACATCGTACGAATTTCCGACGCCCGCATGAGCGGAACCGCCTTCGGCACGACGATCTTGCACGTGTCGCCGGAGGCGGCCGTCGGGGGTCCGCTGGCGGCCGTGCGCGACGGCGATCACATCCTGCTCGACGTGCAGGAGCAGCGACTGGACTTGGAAGTGCCTCAGGATGAGATCGAGCGTCGACTGGCCGAAGCCGTCCCACCGGCGCCGAAGTACCGTCGCGGCTACGGCAAGCTCTTCGTCGACCACGTCACCCAAGCCGATGAGGGCTGCGACTTCGACTTCCTGCAGAAGCTGCCGGACGAGGAGCCGCAGCGACTGCCTCACGGCCTGACGAGCGGATGGCAGGGGGGCTGGTGAGCGGCGCGGACCTGGGGAAGACCGAGGCGGTCGAAGCGGCAGTGGGCGACGGTGCGAGGATGTCCCGACCCAAGGCGATCGTCGTTGTCCCCCGCGACGGGGTGGTGCCTCCACTGGCTGCGGCCGAGGCCGAAGCGGACCTCACCGTCGTGCGCACGTCCGGGGAGCTGCGAGCGGCCCAGGAGGACGCGGAGATCCTCTTCCTCAACGACTTCCGCAGCACCTTGTTGCGGGAGGTGGGGCCTGGTCGACTGCGCTGGATCCACACCTCCAGCATCGGGATGGACCCGCTGTTGACCGCATCGATCATCGACAGCGACATCGTGGCCAGCAACACCCGCGGGGTCTGCGAGCGTCCCATCGCCGAGTGGATCCTCGGCGTGCTCCTGCTGTTCACCAAGGACCTGCGTCGCACCATCGAGCTGCAGTCCCGACACAGTTGGCAGCATCGGGAGACCGAAGCGATCCAGGGTCGCCGCGTCCTGGTCGCCGGTCCCGGTCCGGTGGGGCGCGAGACTGTCCTGCTGTTGCGGGCGGCCGGCATGGACGTCACCGTGGTCGGACGCAGCGCTCGCGAGGACGCTGAGCTCGGTGGGGTCCGAGCCATCACCGACCTCGACGACCTGCTCCCGCTGGCTGACGACGTCGTTCTGACGCTGCCGTTGACCGAGGAGACACGAGGGCTGTTCGACGCCCGCAAGCTGGGGCTGATGCGTTCGGGTGCTCGGCTGGTCAACGTCGGTCGGGGGGCCGTCGTGGTGGCGGACGACCTGCTGGCCGCGATCGACGGCCGCCACCTCGGTGGTGCGGCGCTCGATGTCTTCGAACAGGAACCACTGCCCCCCGAGCATCCCTTCTGGAGCCGCTCCAACGTCCTGGTGTCGCCGCACGCTTCGGGCGACCTGGTGGGCTGGCGTGGCCGTGTCGTGGACCGGTTCGTGGACAACCTGCGTCGCTGGAAGGCTGGCCAGCCGTTGCAGGACGTCGTCGACCTGCGCCGTCTAGGAGCCACGGCGCCGGCCTCAACCGGTCACTGAGCCTCCGGAGCTCCTCGCGCCGGGGGTCGGAGCGTCGCCTCATCGGGTGCGGGCACTCACCGGCGCGGTGGCTCGGTGGGGGTTGACCGGAGCGCTCCCGCAGCGGCGCGGACGCCAAGCGGGTGGGCAGCCGTCTGTCGCGGCGCGCGAGGCGCTCGACCGGCGGTCGTCGTCACCGGCAGCAACTCTCCCTGGACGACCGTCTCCGGGCGGCTCCACAGCTGGTCGAGGCGGTCACCTCGCCCTGCCGCTTCTCCTGCGCTGTCACTAAAGACGACCTCGTACGAGGGGCGTCCCTTCGGGGCCGGCGGTTGAGGGAGCTTGAGGCGGCTTCCGTCGCGGACCGCCGGCGCCGTAGGTGGGGGCCGTCGGGCTGCTGGTGATGCCTTGAGGCGGGTCCGCGCTGGTAGACCCACTCCGCCAGTGACCTGGTTGTCCTGACCATGGACGTTGGCGACACGCCCGGACTGGCCCAGTCCGAGCGGAGGGAGGACTTCCGACGGCAGTGTGGAGCTGCTGAGGGCGACCCCACGCATGCCACTCGGAGGTCCTCGTGCCCCATCGCAACGCCGCCTTGGCCCCCGTCGGGAGACTCGAGTTGACTCAGCTCATCATCGGTGAACGCTGGCCCATCCGTCGGGCTGCCGAACGCTTCGCCCTCCCGAGCGGGAGACCCCCCGGTCTCCTGACCCACCGCCGCCCGCTGCACCGAGCGCCTGCTTGAGCTGGGCGCTGCCGGCCGTCGTGAAGAACCCGGGCTGGTCGGGCGGTCCTCTTGACCGCACCGCAGTCCGACGCGGACCCCGCAGGCGGCGGGAACAAAGTGGTGCACCTGCGCACCACCCGCGCTTGAGGACCAGTCCGCATCGGACCCGAGCTGGGCTTGCCCGTCTCGACCGTCGCCGTCGGCATCGCCCGGGAGGACCTGCCCAGGTTGTGCGACGTCGGTCTGAGCGACCGTCAGCGCATCCGCCGCGAAGTCCGACGCTACGAGCACGCCACCGCAGGACATCTGGTGCACATCGACGTGAAAGGGCTCAGCGTCACCACTGGCGGCGGCGGCTGGCGATTTCATGGCCGCGGCAACGCGAACCGTCGTGGACGACCTCCACCTCCTAGCCTTCACCGAGGTCCTTCCCGACGAGGAGGGCTCCACCACGGCCACGATCCGGGCCCAGGCCAACGCCTGGTTCACCGGGTGCGGCATCACCACCGCCTGCTGCCGAATGGACAACGGCGCCAACGACCGCTCGGCGACTTCGCCGCCGCGTTGGCCGCAACGGGCACCGTCCACAAGCAGACCCGGCCGCATCGGTCACAGAACAACGGCACGATCGAGCGCTCCCACCGGACCCTGGCCACCGAGTGGGCCCGCGACCGCCCCTACTCCTCCGAGGCCGCCCGTCGCCGCGCCTTGCCGACCTGGCTGCACCTCTGCAACCACCACCGGCACCACACCGCCCTCGGCCGGCGACCACCTGCTTCGCGCGTCACCGACCTCAGTGGTCAGTACCCCTAGGACGATGGAGTGCCGCACGATCCTCGCACACGACCGACCAGCACCGCTGCGGATCACCACGAGCCAGCCTGTGCAGGCGGCACGCTGACGGCTCATCGAAACGTCCTCGCAACGTCCGTGAAACGTGGCAGTGACCTGTCGGCACCGGACGGTGGATCTACCTGCCCCAGGACGCGAAGTGTGCAGAACTGGCACACCCGGCCTTCTTTCGCGGTGGTCACACTCGAACGCATCGAACTGGTGACCGGGTTCGCAGTCGACGGTGACGCTCCCGCAATGCTCTGCAGTATCAGGTGTTGCCCACCGGGACGGTGATCTCCGCACCAGTGCGTTGCTAGGCCGGGAATCTATCGATCACGAGGATGCCATGACCGACGCTCCACCTGCCACCCGACCCCTCGTCGCGCTGCGCGACATCCACAAGACGTTCGGCGCGGTGACCGCCTTGCGCGGGGTCAGCATCGACGTTCTCCCGGGCGAGACGTTCGCCCTGCTGGGCGACAACGCCGCCGGCAAGTCCACGCTCATGAAGATCCTCACCGGCGTCCACCAGCCCGACGACGGATGCATCGAACTCGACGGGACCTCGACCCACTTCCCGACACCTTCGGCCTCCCGGAGCAAAGGGATCGAGATGGTCTACCAGGATTTCGCCCTGGCGGACAATCTAGACGTCCGCACCAACGTCTTCCTCGGCCGTGAACCGCAGAAGAAGCTACTGGGCCCTTTCCTGAGCGTCATCGACCGCAAGAAGATGGAGCACGAGACGAACCGCGTCCTGGAGCGCCTCGATATTCCCATCAATCCGCGGCTGAAAGTGCGACGACTTTCCGGCGGTCAGCGGCAGGCTGTGGCCATCGGACGCGCCCTGGCCTTCGATGCGCGGCTCATCATCATGGATGAGCCGACGGCGAACCTGTCCGTGGCGAAGGTGGACAAGCTCATCGAAGTCACCCAGCGCCTCAAGGACCTGGGTATCGCCGTCATCATCATCACCCACCGCCTCGACGAGGCCTTCGCCGTCGCCGACCGCTTCGCGGTGATGCGCCAAGGGCAGGTCGTCGGCCGTTTCAGGACTGGCGAGGTGACGGAGACCCAGGTGGCGCAGCTCATCTCGCACGGGACGATCGAAGATCACCTCGATTCGGGCATCGACGCTGCTGAACACCGTCGCAAGATCGGCAGCACGTCCGCAACCACGACCGGATCGACCCTCGGGAACCTCTCGTGACATCGACTTTGGAACGACTTCCGCTGTTTTTGGGCAAAGCCAAGCTGGACGACTCCGCCAGGTCCACCAGGGTCAAGCGCTTCGTCGGCGACTACGGGATCCTCGTCTTCTTCGCGTTGATCGTCATCGCCCTCACCATCGCCGCGCCCAACTTCCTGTCGCTGAACAACATGATCAACGTCGTACGCCAGTCGTCGATCATTGGCGTCGTCGCGCTGGGCATGACCTTCATCATGATCACATCTGGTATCGACCTCTCGGTGGGGTCGGTCGTCGGATTGGCCGGCCTCGTCTACGCCCTGCTCGCCCCAGCTTCAGGCACGGCTTTCGTCCTGCCTCTGCTGGCCGGAGCCGCAGTTGGTCTGCTGGTCGGCTTCCTCAGCTCGGCCCTGGTGGTCTGGGGCAAGATCCTGCCCTTCCTCGCGACCCTGGCCACGATGGCCATCGCCCGCACCGGCGCACTGGTCATCACTGACGGACAAGTCGTCTCCGGCCTCAGCGAACCGGCCGAGTGGCTCGGCTCGGGATTCATCGGGCCGGTCCCCGTCCCGGTCCTGATGTTCCTGCTCGCAGCGTTGATCTGCGAGTTCGTGCTGAGCCGAACCAAGTTCGGATCACACGTCTACGCCGTCGGAGGCAACGAGGAGTCTGCGAAGAAGGTCGGCATCGCGGTCCGCCGCGTACTGTTCACCGTCTACCTCATCGGCGGGCTGATGGCTGCGCTCGGCGGGTTGGTGCTGACCGCTCGGCTCAACGGTGCAGCTCCGGTCGCCGGTACGGGTTATGAGCTGCAGGTGATCGCCGCAGTGGTCATCGGCGGCACGAGCCTGTTCGGTGGAGTCGGGACCATCCGCGGCACCGTCTTGGGTGTTCTGCTCCTGGGCGTGGTGATGAACGGGATGAACCTGCTGGGCGTGTCCTCGTACTACCAGCAAGGGGTACAGGGAGTGATCCTCGTCCTCGCCGTCCTGCTCAACCGGTGGAAGTCCGACTGACCGTTCGGCCTGAATCGCCCGGACCGTCCGATCACCCGAACGACGAGGCACCGAAGCACTGAAGCACTGAGGCACCGAAGCGCAACTACTGAGCTACGACTGGAGGAACGACCATGGAGACGAAGCGAAGCCGCTCCGCGGCTGCCGCGGTGCTGGCGATCGGAGCTCTGACGCTGTCTGGGTGCTCAGCGGCGAGCACTCAGAGCGGGACCGAAGGCTCCTACACCGTCGGTGTCGTCGTACTGGACCTGCAGGACCCCGACCTGGCCCTGATGACCAAGGCCATGGAGCAGGAAGCCTCGACCCAGGGTGTGGCGCTGGACGTCACCGACTCCAAGAAAGACGTCGGCAGTGAGCTCAACCAGGTCGAAGACCTGATCACACGGCAGGTCGACGCCATCATCCTGCAGCCACTGGACGGCGAAGCGAGCCAGACCGCCGCGCAGCGCGTCACCGAGGCGGGCATCCCGCTGTTCATCTTGTCGACGGAGTTCGCCGAAGGAGCCGCCGTCGACTACGAGAGCTACATCGGCGTCGACGACACGCTCGCCGGCCAGATGCAAGCTGACTACCTCAACCAAGCCCTGCCCGATGGGGGAGACATCGTCTTCGCCGCCGGCACCTACGGCGCGTCCTGGACCGATCGACGCAAGAAGGGGTTCGAGGAAAAGATCGACCCGGACATCAAGGTCGTCGCCGAATTCCAGGCCAAGGGCAGCCGGGACGACGCCAAGCGCAACATGGAGGACGTCCTGCAGCGATTCGGTGCCGGCGAGATCGTCGCCCTCGTCGCCAACAACGACGAGATGGCGATCGGCGCCGCCTCGGCTGTCACCGACGCCGGTCGCACGTCCGAGTTCAAGGCCGTCGTCGGAGTGGATGGGACGCCGGCTGCCGTGGAGGCCATCCAGGGCGGTGCCATGACGGCTACGATCCGCCAGGATTCGCAAGGACAAGGAGAGAAGGCGGTGGACGTGGCCACGCAGTTCCTCAAGGGGCAGGAGGTCGAGGACCGGTACACGCTGCCGTTCGAGCTGATCACCAAGGACAACGCGGCGAACTTCGCCGGGTAGCGCCGTCACCGACCTCCGGGCAGCGACCGCGCGGTCGCTGCCCGGCGGACGTGTCGATGTGGGACAGCCAACCGGTGATCGCCGTTCGTAGGCTGTCGGCGGTCCACCGGAATGGAGAGCACGAGATGCCGATCACCACTGGAACCGCAGCTGACCTCGGCGGGCTCGTCGAGGCGCTGAGACTTCGGAGCATCGAGGTCGACGATTCCTCCCGACGGCTCTGGGAGTACTCCTACGATGCTTCGAACTACCGGGTCAGCCCGGCGGCGGTGGCATTCCCGCGCACCGTGGAGGAGGTGCGCGAGGTGGTCCGGGCATGTGCAGACACCGGCGTACCCGTGGTCGCCCGCGGGGGTGGTACCTCGATGGCTGGCAACGCCGTGGGCGAAGGCGTCGTGCTCGACCTGTCCCGGTGGATGACGACCACGGACGAGGTCGACGCCGAGACGCAGACGGTCTGGGTAGACGCCGGAGTCGTACTCGGAGAGCTGCGCAACGCCGTCGAACAGGTATCAGGCGGCAAGTCGACCTTCGCGCCCGACCCGTCGTCCCTGTCCCGAGCGACGATCGGCGGCTCGATCGGCAACGACGCTTGCGGCAACCACTCGGTGGCCTACGGCCGGATGACCCAGCACGTCCTCGAAGTCGAGCTCGTGACCGCCGACGGCGCCCACCTGCGCGCGGGTCGCGGCACGATCCGCGCCGTCGACCCGTCCGACGTCACCTCGGTCCAGCGAGCAGCCCAACTGGAGACCGACCTGCGGCAGCTGGCGCGCGACAACCTCGCGACGATCCGACAGGAACTGCAGACCATCCCGCGCCAGGTGTCCGGGTACCACCTGGGCGAGCTGCTGCCGGAGAACGGCTTCCACCTCGCACGCGCCCTCGCCGGTAGCGAGGGCACGTGCGCGGTGCTCGTCCGTGCCCGCGTCGCTCTCGTACCCAGACCCCGCACGACCGCGCTGCTGTGCCTCGGCTACGAAGACACCGTCGAGTCGGCACGGGACGTGATGTCCATCCTCGCGACCAGCCCCACGGCGATCGAGGGGCTGGACTCCTCGATCGTGGAGATCATGCGACACCGGCGCGGTGCGGACAGCGTCGACTCCCTGCCGCGAGGCAATGCGTACCTCATGGTCGAGTTCTCGGCCGACACCATCGCCGTGGCTGCGGCCGAGTGCGAGCGCCTGCTGGAAGTGCTGCGCCGCGATGGCCGCGTCCTCGACCACACGATCGTCACCGCCCCTCAAGAGCGGGCCAAACTGTGGCGCGTGCGCGAGGACGGAGCAGGACTGTCCTCACGCCGCGTGGACGGGGTACAGACCTGGCCCGGCTGGGAGGACTCGGCGGTGGCTCCCGAGCGACTGGCCGACTACCTCGCCGCGCTGCTCACCCTCGTAAGCGAGCACGGGTACACCGCCTTCACCTACGGTCACTTCGGAGCTGGTTGCGTGCACATGCGACTCGACTTCGACCTGCGCAGCCAAGCCGGCCGCGCAACGTTCGAGCAGTTCACCCAGCGGGCCGCCGCGCTGGTCGTGGCGCACGGAGGCTCGTTGTCCGGTGAGCACGGTGACGGGCGGGCACGCAGCCAGTTGCTGGACATCATGTACTCGCCTGAGGTGATCGACCTGTTCGGAGAGTTCAAGCGGCTCTGGGACCCGCAAGGCACGCTGAACCCCGGCATCATCGTCGACCCGGTCTCCTTCTCGGCCGACCTGGCGCTGCACGGACTGCCCGAGGCCGACCACCCCCGAGGTGCAGGAAGCTCAGGGCAGCTGGGCGGCAAGATCGTCGAGGTGGGATCTGAGCTGCCCGTTCGCGGCGAGCTGTCGGCGGCCGCGTTCGCAGGCAGTAGCCACGCCTGCATCGGGGTAGGACGGTGCCGAGCCACCTCCGGCGGGTTCATGTGCCCCAGCTACCGGGCCACGAAGGATGAGAAGGACTCCACCCGGGGCAGGGCACGCGTCCTGCAGGAGCTGACTCGCACCCAGGGGAGCAACCTGGGCGGGTGGTCGACGCCACAAGTGCGGGAGGCGCTCGATCTGTGTCTGTCCTGCAAGGCGTGCTCGAGCGACTGCCCGACCGGCGTGGACATCGCCGAGGCGAAGTCGCAATTGATCGATGAGCACTACCGCGGCCGGCTGCGACCCTTCACGCACTACACGATCGGCTGGCTCCCGCGGTGGCTGCCGCTGTTGACCCAGATTGCGCCGCTGGCCAACGTCGGGGCACGGGTGCCCCTGGCACGCCGGCTGGGGGAGCGGCTGGGCATCAGCTCCCGGCGCCGCCTACCCGCCTTCGTCCCCGCCCGAGTGAGGCGGCGGCACCTCCGCGAAGCCGACTTCAACGACCACGCCGAGGTGCTCGTCTTCGCCGACAGCTTCACCCGCGCCTTCCGTCCAGAAGTCATCCCCGCTGCGGCCAGGGTCCTGGAGGAGACGGGAGCGTCCGTGGGATGCACCCCCGAGGCCTGCTGCGGACTGACCTGGATCTCCACGGGGCAGCGCGACGGCGCCAGGCGCCGGTTGCGGCGGCTGGTCGAACGCTTCGACGACGGAACCGACCGTCCCATCGTGGTGCTCGAGCCCAGCTGCGCGGCCACGATCCGTGATGAGGCGCCCAAGCTCGTCGGGGGCGAGGCCGCGCAGCGGGTGGCCGCCCGCGTGCGGTCCTTCGCCACCGCCGTGGACGAGGCACTGGCCCGAGGCTGGCGACCGAGCGCGACACCGCCGCAGCGTGCCGTGCTGCAGGTGCACTGCCACGAGCACGCCGTCTTCGGCTCCGAAGCCCAGCGCCGGGTCCTGGCGACGTGGGGGGTCGCGGACGTGACCACCTCCTCCTCCTGCTGCGGTGTCGCCGGGAACTTCGGGTTCGAGGCCGAGCACTTCGACACGTCCATGCAGGTGGCCGCACACTCGATCGCGCCGGCCCTGTCCAGCGCAGCCGAGGCACCAGTACTCACCGACGGTTTCAGCTGCGCCATGCAGGTAAGCCAGATCGACGCACTCCGTGGCAGTAGTCACCTGGCGTCGATGCTCGACCCCGCACCGTCTCCCGATGCGGAAGCCAGCCCCGCCACCCAACGACCACGACCGACCGCAGAAGGACCTGACCGTGAGCACTGACACCAACATCCTCAGGACGCCCCCCGCGCCGGTGCGTGCCGCTCCGCTGGAGGACGCACGCCGACAGCTTGCCGAGGCCGTGTCGCACCTGGGTCTGTCCGAGGGCACTTACCGGCTGCTGGCACACCCGCGGCGGGAAGTGACCGTTAGCGTTCCCCTACGGCTGGACAACGGCGATGTGGAGCTGTACATCGGCCACCGGGTGCAGCACAACTTCTCCCGCGGCCCGGCCAAGGGCGGGCTGCGGTACGCCCCGACGGTGGACCTGGACGAGGTACGTGCGCTGGCGATGTGGATGACGTGGAAGTCGGCGCTGCTCGACGTCCCCTACGGTGGGGCCAAAGGCGGTATCGCGATCCAACCCCGTGACCACTCCCGCGCCGAGCTGGAACGCCTGACGCGGCGGTACACCAGTGAGATCCTGCCCGTCATCGGCCCTGAGCGCGACATCCCTGCCCCCGACGTGGGGACCGACGAGAGCACCATGGCCTGGATCATGGATACCTACTCGGTGAACTCGGGGTACACGGTCCCTGGCGTGGTCACCGGCAAGCCGCTGGAGCTCGGGGGGTCCCTGGGACGCGCGTCCGCCACCAGCCGCGGCGTGACCCACATTGCGCTCGCTGCCCTGCAGCACGCCGGCATCGCGCGACGGGGTGCTCGAGTCGCGGTCCAAGGCATGGGGAAGGTGGGCCGTGACGCAGCACGCTTCCTCGCCGAGGCGGGGCTGCGCGTCATCGCTGTGAGCGACCAGTACGGGGCGGTGCACCACGACGGCGGCCTCGACATCGCCGCGGTCGTTCGGCACCTGGACGTCACCGGCAGCGTGGTCGGTGCCCCGGGCTCGGACGAGCTGGAACGCGAGGCGCTGCTCGAGCTCGACGTGGAGCTGCTGGTGCCGGCGGCCCTGGAGGGGGCGATCCACGAGGGCAACGCCCACCGAGTGCAGGCCCGCGTGGTGGTCGAAGGTGCGAACGGGCCCACGACGACGGCGGCTGATCAAGTCCTCGCCGACCACGGCGTCCTCGTCGTCCCCGACATCCTGGCCAACGCAGGTGGCGTGATCGTGTCGTACTTCGAGTGGGTCCAGTCGAACCAGACCTACTGGTGGAGCGCCGACGAGGTGGAGTCGCGCCTGGAAGCACGCATGCTCTCGGCGTGGGAGCAGGTGGTTCGCTTCGCCGCAGACCGCCGCTTGAGCCTGCGCGCTGCCGCCACGGCGCTCGCCGTCGGCCGGGTGGCGGAGGCGCACCGTCTGCGCGGGTTGTACCCGTGAGCCGACGACCCACCCTTGGTGATCTGCATCACCCCGCGGAGCCACTATTGAGGAAATGACCTAACGTCCGTTTGGTGTAGAGGTGCACCGAGTCGTGTGACCCGGGGCGGAGGAGGTCGATGGTGACGCAGGTGCATGCCGAGAACGGGCGGGCCGGTCCCGCCGCTGCTGCCCCGGGCGCAACCTGGGTGCCCGACCCGTCGAGCGCCCCGGCCGTGATCGACCTGAGGGCGTCCCTCCCGGGTGGACCCGGTGCTGGATCCACGCTGAGCACTGCGGTGCAGGAAGCCTGTCAGCGCTGGGACGCGCACACCAGCAGGACCGACTGGACGGACCTGTCGCCGATGAAGCTGGCGATCTTGGAGACGTTCCTAGGACTGGCGGCTCGGCACGGATGGTCCTCGGTGACCATGCGGATGCTCGGGCAGGCGATGTCGGTCAAGGCGCCTAGCCTCTACGCGCACTTCCCCGGAGGCCGACGCGAAGTGGTCATCCAGTCTCTGAGCTGGTCCGCCCACCGCTTCGCCCGAGCGGTCTTGTCCTCCCTGGCCGGCGCCACCACGGCCGATGACGCCTGGGAGACGCTCGTGCGCATCCACCTGCGCCGCCAGCTCGCCCTCCCTGAAAGCGATCTGTGGGACCTCATCGTGGCAACCGACGCGCAGGTGGGTGGGCTGCCCGATGCCGCCCGGGCCACGGCACAGGGGCACGTCGCCTGCTACGAGGACCTGCTCACGGCCGTCGTGGTCCAGCTCGGCGTCCCTGACCCCAGCTCTCTCGTCCGGCTCGTCCTGACGCTGCTGGAAGGCGCGGGGCGTTGGAACGACTGGTCCGGTGCGCCTGAGGACCTGAAGCACTTGGAGGACCGGGCGGTGGCCGTCTGCGGCTGGGTGCTGGCACAGGCGCGTTCGAACGGGCACTGACACCGCTAGGGAGACCACCGCCAGCCGCAGGGCGCCGCTCGATGAGGGGCGGCTCCTCCGGACAGTGTCCAGGAGGGGCTGCCTCCTCAGCTGCCGTGTTCAGCTCACTGGTCGACGAGTTCGGCTTCGATCGGGTCGCTGTCGGCGTGCCGGCCCAGGCGGGCGTACAGGTCCGGACGCTTGACGCGGTAGTACAGCGCCACGGCACAGCCCAGGGCCACGAAGGCCAGCAGTACCAGCAGCATCCACAGGTTCTCGCCCGGAGCCCCGCCCACCAGCAGGTCGAAGCGTGCGATGGCGAAGACGACGACCGCTGCCAGCCCGAGGAAGGCCAGGATCGGAGCCACCAGGACGTTCCAGCGCGACTCGCCGGCCGGACGGCCCCGACGGGCGAAGTAGGCCACGACCGCGAGGCTCACCATCGCCATGAGGATGAGCACCCCGGCCGTGCCGATCCCGCTGCCAGTGCCTTGCAGGAAGCCGGGGTCGCTGGAGGCGAGCGCGAAGGGCGAGACCATGAGCAAGACGATGATCGCGGCGACCAGCGAGGCTCGGTGGGGGGACTTGTGCCGGGTGTGCACCGCGGCCAACGCGTGGGGGAGGGCACGGTCCGCACCGAGGTTGAACAGGTAGCGCGCCGAAACGTTGTGCACCGACAGCACCGAAGCCAGCGCAGAGGTCGTCACCAGCAGGATAGCCACCTGTGAGACGGCCGGTGCGACGTACAGCGACAGCGCGTCGTGGAACATGTCACCGGGCGCGCTGTTCGCGCTGTCCTGAGCGGCCGCCGGTCCATAGGCGATGATCAACGAGTAGGCCGAGACCGCGTAGAGGACCCCGATGAGGGCCACCGAGATGTAGGTCGCGCGCGGGATGGTCCTGTTTGGGGTGCGGACCTCGTCCCGGAACAGTGCTGTCGCCTCGAACCCAATGAAGTTGCCGAAGGCGAAGAGCAGCGCCATGCCCGTCCCGCCGTTGATGAACGCCGACGGGGACAGGGGTGCCGCCGACAGGCCTTCGGCCCCGCCCTTGACGAGCGTAAAGACGTTGAAGATCACCACCACCACGATCTCGAACACCATGACGACGCCAAGGACCTTCGCCGACAGCTCGACGTTGAAGTGCCCGAGCACGGTGACGATCACCCAGGTGACCAGAGCCCACACCCACCAGGGAGCCGATGGACCATGCAGCATGCTCACCATGGACCCCAGTGATGTCCCGGCGAAGGCGTAGATGCCAGCGGTGATGGCCAGGTAGGACACGGTGGCGAGGTAGGCGCTGCCGACGCCGAACACGCGGCCGAAGCCGAGGGAGATGTACGTGTAGAACGCGCCGGGTCGGGGGATGTGACGCGTCATGGTCGTGTAGCCGACCGCGAAGATGAGCAGGACCGCTGTAGCCACGACCCAGGCCAGGGGAGCGGCCTGCCCGACGAAGCCGATGGCGAAGGAGACGTAGCCGGCCACCGTGACGAGCGGAGCTGAGAAGGCCAGGACGCTGAGGACCAAGGAGGTCGTGCCCATGTTGCCGCACAGCCGACTGGACTCGGTGGCTGCGGTACCGCTGGTGATCTCGGTGACTGGCCGGGCTGAGGTGTTGCTCATGCTTCCTCCTTGCGGCGGACGAGCATCGTTGGTCTCGCGCCGCGGTCGTCGTGTGGTGCGTCGGCCCGGCCGCTCCCGGCTCTGGGAGCGGTGCTTCCGGTTGAAACCTAACGCTAGTTAGACTGGAGCGGGACGAGGTTACCGCGTTGTTACGTTGAGGAAAACTCCCAAGCGCGGCCGATGCCCCATCCGCAGGAGTCGTAGGCGGACCCCAGAGAAGCCGCACAGTACGAGCGGTTGCGGATCGCCGTACCGGTATTCGTCGAACAGGACAGGACCGCGTCCGCCGATTGGTGGAAAAGACAGCAGGAGGCACGGCGGGCCGCTGGCCACACCGCCCGCGCCCACCCCACCAGACTCCTCACAGGCATGGCGCGTGGTACCCGACGAGTCGGTCTCCACGACAAGGCGATCGAGAGGCCCGACACGGGCACGAGCAGCATCGCTCCCGCGCTCCACCGTGGACGAATCGGCCGATGGTTCGGCGCGTGCAGAAGGCACCGCAGGCTACGCCCGAAGACCCCTTTGAGGCACACCGGTGTCGGACGCCGCAGCACACAGGGGCGACGGCACCCACGTCGACCGCAGTAGTGGCGACCTCACGACGGTGATCGCGGCGTGGACGCCCACACCCGGCCCGTCGTGACACTGGTCGCGGTCGCTGACAGGCGACGACCGGTGATCTCAGCGGCTTGACGTCTCAGACCTCGGTACGCCGAACGCCGGGCATTCCGCCGACTCGCGACGGACCACGCCGCGGCCAGCGCCGGTGAGCTCAGGTCCTCACGCTGCGAGCGGTGGCAAGGACCGATCCGGTAGTGGCGGTACGCGGGCGCTGATCCAGGCTGACCGGGTGCCGGGAGCGCTGATCAGTGCGCAGAGGTGATGCCGCGCTGTCGCGACACGACGGGACCTGGGACAAGGACGTCCGTGGTGATCGCCTGTTCCAGCAACCCACCGGCCAGCTGCACAGCTCGCTCGGCCAGAGCCGGCAGGTGGCTTTCGTCTCCGTCCCAGCCGTTCCAACGGGTCGCCCCCTCCAGCAGCGTCACGACGATGCCCACGAGTGGGCGCGGATGCCGAACGCCCATCTCACGAGCAGCGGCTTCCAAGATGCTCTCGTGCAGCTCCATGAGCTGGTTCGCCTCCGCCCGACCCTGAGGGGGCAGGGTGCCTGCCATCCGGTCGGTGGCAACCAGCAGGTCCCACAAGTTGCTCTCCGGCAGCTGCAGCTGCCGCACCAGGTGCACGCGAACGATGGCGTCCCAGTGCTCCCGGGGTGTCACAGCGCTCGCGACGCCCTCGAGGAGGGCTGAGCCGAACTCGTGGAAGTTCCAGCGCAGAGAGGCCACGACGATCTCATCACGGCCCTGAGGGAAGTGAGCGTAGATGCTCGGAGCCTGGATCCCGACGGCCCGGCCGAGCATGCGCATGGTGACCGATGACACGCCGTGCTCGGCCGCTAGACGCAGGAACGCCTTGAGGATGTTGCGTCGCGCCGGCGTCTTCCCGGGATCGCCCATCCCGGCCAGGTGTCGGGCGAGCCTGTCGCGCGCCTCCAGCGTCGTCTGCGTTGCCGTGCCAGCCATGGTGCATGGTCTCCGCTGTCGTCACCGGCCGTGCCCCTCGCAGGCCGTCGCTGTCGCGGGCCTTGCCAGACCTGCGACTCGGACATGCTAGGCGCTGATGAGTCGCTGGGCGCCGACAGGCGAGCCTTCCGTCGTGTCACGAGTGCTTTACGCAGGCACCTGCCAGGGGTGGAGCAGCACGCAGGACCGTCGATGGGCGCTTCGAGCTCCGGCGGAGGTCGCGCCCACCCAGCCCTGTGCGCGGGGGTCGACGCCCTGCCGTTGACCGCCAGTCGTCCTGGTCCCGACCTGACCACGGACTGCTCGACGATGGTGCTCGTAGACCAACGTGTCTCAAGGGAGCACAAGTGCGGCTGCGCACCGATTGCTCTACTCGTCGCCGGTGACTGAGGAGCACCGCATGTCGGTGACGACCAAGAGCCCGACCTGGACGAACTGGGCAGGCACGAAGAACTGCCAGCCCGAGGTGATCGTGCACGCTACGTCCGTGGACCAGGTCAGCGAGGTCGTCGCCGACGCGACCCGGAGAGGGGTCACGGTCGGACCGGTCGGCAGTGGGCACTCCTCCGCGCCCCTGGTGCCCGTGAACGACGTCCTGTTGGACGTCTCGGGCCTTAGTGGGATCAGCGCGATCGATGTGGAAGCCCGCCGGGTGACGGTGAGGGCCGGAACCACGATCGCAGCGTTGGGTGAGCCTTTGTGGAACGCCGGCCTGGCGTTGAGCAAGCAGGGGGCGATCGACTCGCCAACCATTGCCGGCGCCATCAGCACCTCCACCCACGGCTCGGGACTGGCTCTTCCGTGATGTCGGGGAGAGTGGTCGGCGCGACCGTCGTCACCGCCTCCGGTGAAGCCGAAGGTATCGACTCCGATGGTCCGCGCCTTGCCGTACTGCGAGCCTCCGTGGGCTTGCTGGGAGTGATCGTCAGCATCGATCTGCGCGTCGAGCCGATCTTCAAGCTCGCCGAGACGTTGGCGTTCTGGCCTTTCGCCGAGGTGTTGGAGCGGCGGGACGAGGAGACTCACGCGCACCGCCACGTCGGTTTCGTCCGCATGCCCGTGTACTACATGTCCGCCGTCGTGCACCCGGCACCCGGCACCCGGCACCCGAGGGCATGGTCGATCCGACCCTGGTTCACACCTACGACGTCGTCGAGGTGGACGCACCTGACAGTGAGCTTTCTGCCGCCCGGGTGAACAGGCCCCACCGCATCTACCCCGACCACTACGAACCAGCATGGGAAGAGGTGGAACCATACGTCCCCTACGACACGTCGCTCGACACCATCGCCGTGAACCGGATACTGCCCGGACGGTTTCCAGATGTCTACCCGGTCGAAGTCCGGACGATCGCATGGACGACGCGTGGCCCTCGCCCACGGCTGGGGTCGCATCCGTCTCGATCAATCTTTGCCGCACCTGGGGCCCCGACAACGGTCCCTCCTTCCGCGCTGTCGAGGGGGCGCTCGACCCTTTCCCCGTCCGTCCGCACTGGGGCAGACAGCCCTACCTGCGGACCCCCGATTTCCATCGCAGCGTGTACCCACCGTGGAATGGTTTCATCCAGCTTCGCCACCAGCTGGTTACCACGGGTACCTTCATAAACACGTCGTTGCGCAGGTTATCGAGTGAGCGCTGACTTCCGGTCCGCTTGAGCACCGAATTCGTTCGCCGCTTCACCTCCGTGCTGGATCGGCCTTGCCCTGGAGCAACAGTGATGGGGTGCGTCCGTCGACGCTCACCGTGCTTCAGCCGCCAGGACTCCACGGTTCAATGTCACCCTCCCCGCGACAGGTGTGCGTCTTCTCGACGCCGGAGCACGATGGAGCCGCAGACCGGCCACTGCATCTGATTGGATGTCTCCTGCTGATCGATCTACGAGGATTCCTCGTTGCTCGGACTGGGACGGGGGAGATGACTCCTCGCGCCAGCATGACGGCTGCTGGAGTCGGCTGCTGTGCGAAGGCCCGATCCAGGCGAACTCCACAAGGCATCAATTTGGCAGGTCGGTCGGCGCCAGGAGAGTGGTACCAGCCCGCGCCGGCGGTTCGATCGATGTGCTCAGGTGGCAGGTACGGTGATCGGTGGCCTTCCGCAGACGGCCCGCACTTCCGACGGAGTGCTGCTCGTCACTGTGGTAAGAACCGTCTTCACCCGAGGTGGCTCCCACCTCGGTGGCCGTCCTCGCCCCAGCGGTACGCGCGGGAGCGCGCCTGGTCGCAGGGGAAGGCGGTCCAGGCATCGCCGGTGGGGGTGTGGTCCTCCTGGACATGCCCACTGCCGGCCGGAGACGTAGGGCCCCCACAGGCGCCAGGGACCGTCGGCCCCGGGGGACTCGGCCATCCGCGCGTGCTCGGCGCTTCGGTGCCTGCGGCGCTCTCGAGACGGGTTAACGTCGAGCTCCTCTGCGTGCGCGGGTGGTAGGTCATGAAGCTTTCGACGACTGAGCAACCGTCGCAGCCGGATCGAGTTGGCGGCGTGGCTGGACGACGTGGGCCAGGAACAAACTGAGGGCCACCGCGATCATCGGGACGAGCACCGCTTGGGCGAGTCCCCCGTGTTTGCCGAGAGCGCCCAGCAGGGGAGGTTCCACCAGGAAGGCGACACAGCCCAGCGCCGATAAAGAGACCCGGGCGGCGGGGTCCGGCCCCGAGTCCCCTGCAGCGGACAGGGTGATCGGGAAGGCCAACGAGGCGCCCAGGCCCCACAGCACGACGGCCGGGATCAACACTCCCACTCCCCGCCCGAACGCGACGAGACCGATGCCTGCTACCGCGCAGGCGGCGCTGCCCCGCAGGACGACGACCACTGCCGTAGTGGGGGATCACCCAGCCGCCGGTGAAGCGCCCAATCGCCATGAACAGGGCGAAGACCGCGAACACGAAGGAGCCCTTGCATGACGACAGGCGGTGCAGGTCCACCATGAGCAGCGGTAGCCAGTCGTTGACCGTCCCTCGGTCCCTGCCATGACGAGGACGAGCAGACCGAGGACCAGGAGTCGGCGGTCGCGCAGCAGCGGCGGCCCGGAGTGTGTTACCGACCCCAAGACGGCGTCCGTCGGCCTCCCTCCACCGACACGAGCCGACCTCGACCGACACCAGCCAGGCGGTCGCGGTGACCACGCCCACCACGACCACCGCGACAAGAGCGAGGTGGGTGAGGACGGCCGGCGCCCGGCGATCGCTCCCATGCCCGAAGTGGATCCGAGGAGGGTTCCTAAGCTGAAGAAGCCATGCAGCGCCGGCAGGACGGACCGACCGAGCCTCGCTTCCAGCAGTGCACCCTCCACGTACAGGGCGACCTCGGTCAGCCCCATCGCGGCACCGAAGAGCAGGAGCGATGCTGCGGTCGCGGTGGTCGCGAGCGCAGCGACGGTACCGATGAGGGGAAGGCTGACAGCCATGACGGCACCGCCCACCAGGACGACGCGGTGGTTGTCGAACCGCCCGATCCAGGCGCTGGACGTCAGCACCCCGAGTGTCGAGCCCATCGAACGTCCGCCCAGCACCAGACCCATCTCACCGGTCGAAGCGCTCAGCAGGTCGCGGATCGCGGGAGTCCGGGCCACCCACGAGGAGATCGACAAGCCCGGGAGCACGACGAGCAAGGACAGTGCCCATCGCTGCCGTCGGTATTCAGGTGGGCACCATCGTCCTCCGGTGCTCGGTTCTAACAGTCGTTAGGCTACACGAGCGGTGACGAGTTCTGTCGATCGAGTGATCAGTCACGTCAAAGGTGGCTGGTCGAGGGTTGCCCGGGTCGTCATCACTGATGTCCGCACGTTTCCGCGGGGTCTTGACCGCACGGTCTTGACCATGGGAGATGGGGACGATCGCTGCTCCTGTTCTGGTCGTCTTGCACTCGGAGCGCGACCGCATGACGTGGCTGGCCGTGATTGTCAGGCCGCTACGGGGAAGAGCTCGTTCTTTGGCGGCTGCGACGGGGTGAGTTAGGTCGCACTGAGGTTTTGCTGCACGTAGCGGACATCGGGATCCTTGGCGCCCTCGGTCGGATCGACGGTCGCCGGGTTCTTGACCGACTTATCGGCTACCACGTACGTACTCGGCTCAAGGTGTCGGATAGCTGCATGTTCCACATGCTGCTGGCGAGCGATCGCATCGCCTCGAGCTTCCGACCTCCATGCGGGGGAATGTGAAGGCGCGGGTCACCGCGGAGGACGACCTGTCCATGAGAACATCGCAGCACCCTGCGCTGCCAGGAACCTTCCGTCAGGCGACGTCGCGGATCTCGACCGTCTTGCCAGGGATCGGATCATGGAGCCGCTGGGACGGTGGCCCAGTGGGTCTGGAGACGATCGTCGAAGCTGCATGCTTGATCGCCACGTGGGTCTCGAGGTTGCTGTTGCCAGGCTCGGTGGAACTGCTCTCATGCCCAGCCTGTGCACGGGTTCACCGCGCTGTGGCTGCTGCAAGGTCGGCTGGCCCTCGCGCCGAAGTGGCGTGCGTCGCGCCCACGAAGCAGGTGGACACGCCGGTGAGGAGTTTTCGGCTTCCTGATGTTCGTTAGCTTGCTGTTACCGCACTGAGACATGTCAGAAACAGACCCTAACTAGCGTTAGTCCAGCGGCGAATGATGCTGCTCCTCGAGCATCGACCGGAAGAGGATGAGACTGCATGAACTCGACTAACCCATCGACCCCCGACGTTCTCGTCGTCGGCGCCGGCCTGTCCGGTCTCGCAGCCGCTTACACGCTGATCCAGCAGGGGCTCCAGGTCACTGTGCTGGAGGCCAAAGACCGCGTCGGTGGCCGGACGCACACCGACCAGACGTTCGAGGGTGGTCCAGTCGACTTCGGCGGGATGTTCATCGGCGCGACGCACCACCGCTCTCGTGCGCTGGGGGAGGCGCTGGGCCTGCACGCAGTGAGCGCCCGGCCTGGCGGTCGCATGCTCTTCCGCGTCGACGGCAGTCTCACGCACGCCCCGGACGGGGGCTACCCGGCGTCGCTGGCCGGATCAGAGGGCTTCGACGCCAAGCTGGCCAAAGCCTACGGGCTGATCGACGACCTCGCCAAGACCGTCGGGCCGGTCGGCCCCTGGGACTCGCCTGAGCACCGGACGCTGGACGCCCAGTCGGCTGGAGCCTGGCTCGCCGCCCGGGTCGAAGACCCCGTCGTCCTGCACATCGTCGTGGTGGACCTGAGCGCCTACTTCGGCGCCGACCCCGCCGAGGTTTCGGCGCTGTTCATGGCCCAGTTCGTCGCCAAGTGCGAAGGAATCCGGGCGCTGCAGGTCTCCGCACAGGACGCGCTGTGGCTGGGGGGAGCCCAGCAGATCTCCGAACGGATCGCGGAGCTCGACGGCATCACGGTCGTCACCGACGCGCAGGCGACCGCCGTCAAGTGGACCGGCACCGAGACGGTCGTGCACGCCACCACGGGGACCTACCGTGCGCCCGCGCTGATCATCGCCGCCCCGCCCGCAGCGGCCAACGCCCTGCGTTTCACGCCGGCGCTGCCCCCGGCACGTCGCCAGCTGCAGTCCCGTGCGCCGATGGGCCGCGAGGTCAAGCTCCAACTGCGCTACGCGGCCCCGTTCTGGCGCGAGCAAGACTTGTCCGGCGAGGTGTTCGATGCCGATCTGGGCTGCCTCGCTTACGATGCGACCCGCCCCGGTGACGAGAACGCCACGATGGTGGGCTTCATCGGCGGATACCTCTACGACACCTGGGCGGTGAAGTCGCACGAGGACCGCCGGGCGGCCTTCGTCAACCTGCTGGTCCAGGCCTTCGGTCCCGAGGCGGCGGCTCCGTTGGCCTAGTCGAGACCGACTGGCCGGTCGTGGACCACACCATGGGCGCCCCCGTCACCTACCTGCCTCCGGGCGTGCTAAGTGCCGTCGGCGAAGCCCTGTCGGCCTCCGTCGGCCCGATCCACTTCGCCGGGACCGAAGCGGCCGCGGCGTGGACCGGATACATGGAAGGTGCCGTCCAGGCCGGTGAAGCCGCCGCCGCGGCAGTCCTCGAGACCTACTCGTCCAGCTCAACCTCCACCCTCTGAACGGGGCACTTCCGATGACCGACAACGCCAGGGAAAACTTCATGTACCTGGCCCCCGCAGGATCCGAGGAGGACTCGCCACCTTTGGACTCGCTCCAGGGCTTCGGGTCGGAGACCTCATCTTCGCGTCTGGCCAGCTGGGGATCGAGGCCGACGGCACCATCCCGGCCGACGGGGCTCGCCAGGCCGAACTCGTGCTGGAAGCGCTCAAGAGCATCCTGGACGAGGCTGGCGCCACCATCGTGACGTCGTGCAGCTCCAGACGTTCCACAAGGGCGGCATGGCCGAGACCGATCCACGGTTCCTGCCGGTCAAGTCCAAGCACTTCACCGCGCCCTACCGCGCACGGGCGGGGTTCAGGGTCGCTAGCCTCGGCGGCGAAGGCGCTCTCATCGAGATTGGCGCCATCGCGCACGTTCGTTCCTGAGATCGCTAGGGCGATGACGTCGTCGCTGCCGCACCGGACCACCGCGTCAATGACGACGCGAGAGGGCGGTGGACCTCAGTGTCCGACGGGACAGTGCGGTCCGTCCTGCATCGCAGGTGAGAGGACACATGTCACAGTGATGCGTCGTACGCGTCCTTCTCTTGCGTAAGGTCGGGTGGAGTTCACAGGGCCGGGCGCGCTTGAACACGATGACGTGGACCCTGGGTCTGCTGCACGATCAGGTGACAGCTGCGTCACGCGGCCGGACTGGCCGACGCGGGCACGATGGCCTCGTACTCGAGGGGGGTCAACCGGTCTGATAGCTGATTCCACCATGACTTGCGGGACGGCTGTGGTCATCACAGCCTTGATGACATGACCGACGAGGTGGTGCCGCAGAGATCGCGGGGCTGGTGCCGGACGGGCTGTGGCGGCGGGTGCAGCCGTTGCTGCCGCAGCGTCCACCGCGCCCTTTCGCCGCCCCGGCCGCCTGCCGCGCAACGACCGCGCCGCGTCAGCCGGCATCGCCCATGTCCGGACCATCGGCTGCACCTGGGGCCAGGTGCCGACTGAGCAGTTCGGCTGCTCCGGCGTGACGTGCTGGCGGCGACTACGGGACTGGACCGAAGCCGACGTCTGGCCGCAGCTGCACCAGGTCCTGCTCGAGGAGCTGCGCGTCGCCGGGAAGCTGGACCTGGAGGCTGCCTTACAGCTCATTCCACTATGAGTTGCGAGCCCGCTGAGGCTGTTACAGCCTCGCCGGTATGACCGATGAGGTGGTGCCGCAGCGAGTCGCGGAGCCGGTGCCCGACGGGCTGTGGCAGCGGGTGCAGCCCTTGCTGCCATCGCGCCCTCCGCGCCGCTTCCACCACCCCGGCCGCCTGCCCCGCGATGACCGCGCCGCGCTGGCCGGGATCGTGCACGTCCTGATCACCGGCTGCACCTGGGGCCAGGTACCGACCGAACAGTTCGGCTGTTCCGGCGTCACGTGCTGGCGGCGACTGCGGGCCTGGACCGAAGCCGGCGTGTGGCCTCAGCGGCACCAGGTCTTGCTCGATGAACTGCGCGCCGCCGGCAAGCTGGACCTGGACACCGCAGTCGTGGACGGCTCGCACGTGCGGGCCCTCAAAGGGGGGCTCGCATCGGCCCCTCACCGGTAGACCGGGCCCGCAACGGCTCCAAGCACCACCTGCTCACCGATGCCGGTGGTGTTCCGCTGGTCGTGACCCTCACCGGCGGCAACCGCCACGACGTGACACCGTTGCTGCCTCTGGTCGACGCCTTCCCCATCGTGCGCGGTACCCGCGGCCGGGCCCGCCTGCGCCCGCGGTACCTGTTCGCCGACCGTGACATCAGCAGGGCTACGACTACGACGTCTACCGCCGCGCCCTGCGCGCACGTGGCATCGTTCCGCGCATCGCCCGCCGCGGCGCCGTCCACGGCTTCGGACTCGGGCGCACCCGCTGGGTCGTGGGGCACAGCTTCGCCTGGCTGCACCAGTTCAAGCGGCTGCGCATCCGCTCCGAAGTCCGCGCTGATCCGCACCTGGGCCTGCTGCAGCTGACCTGTGCACTGATCTGCTACCGCAAACTCACGACGCCTTACTGAAAAGAGTTGGTAGCGGACGGGCGTCTCGCCTACGCGGGTCGTTGAGCGAGGCGAGCGCAGGCCGAATGCAGCAGGTTTGCTCCGGCTGAACGGTTTCATCAGAGGGTGGCGTGAAGGGTCACAGGGTTCTGTGGTTCCGCATCCGCCATCCGGCGAACTCTTGGAGCCTCAGGTCATCGAAACGGCGCCCGAGGCGTGCCATTGAGCAAACGCTTCGTACCCGGTGCTCCTGCGAGCTCAGTCGAGAACGACGCTGCCGACCCGGCAATGGAGTGTCCCAACTTGGCACGGATCACCAAGCGCAGGAGGTGCTGTGGTGAGCGCTGGGACGTACCCGCGGCTGACAGGGCGTGAGCCGTCGACAACGGAAGGCGGTATGAGTTGTCCAGCAGCCCCGCGGTCTGGGAGAACTGGGCCGGCACGGAAAGCTGTCGTCCTGAGGCGGTCCTGCGAGCGCAGTCCGTCGAGCACGTCAGTGAGATCGTCGCTGACGCCACCCGACGAGGTGTGACGGTTCGCCCGGTCGGCAGCGGTCACTCCTTCGCCCCGCTCGTGCCGACCGATGGCATCGTGCTCGACATCTCAGCGCTCAGCGGAATCACGTCCATTGATCCCGCGCTCCATCAAGCGACGATCGGCGCCGGGACGACCATCGCGGCCTTGGGTGAGCCCCTTTGGGACGCTGGGCTGACGCTGCGCAACCAAGGTGCGATCGACGCTCAGACCATCGCGGGAGCGATGAGTACATCCACGCATGGCTCGGGGCTCGCTCTTCCTATGCTGTCGGCTGGGATCGTCGGAGCCGACGTCGTCCTCGCCTCCGGTGAGGTGGAACGGTTCGAGGCGAACGACCCGCGGTTGCCAGCTCTGCGTGCAGCGGTCGGGACTCTCGGCGTGATCGTCAGCCTTGACCTCCAGTTGGAGCCGATCTTCAAGATTGCTGAGCGCCTGGAGTTTTGGCCCTTCGCCGAGGTCCTCGAACGGTGGGAGGAGGAGACGCGAGCTCACCGTCACTTCAGCTTCGTGCGCGGCCCGATGTACGACATGTCCGCGGTCCTGCCGCCGGTGCCCGAGGGGACGGACGATCCGACACTGGTCCGCATCTACGACGCAGTCGACCTCGACGCGGTGGACAGCGACGGTCCCGGTCAGCGCATCAATCGCCCGTACCGCATCTACCCCGACCAGTACGAGCCGGCGTGGGAGGAGATCGAGCCGTACATTCCCTTCGAGCGGTCACGGGAGGCCTTCGCGGTCAGTCTCGAACTGTTGGAGAAGTTCCCCGATGTTTTCCCCCTCGAGGTGCGGACGATCGCGGGCGACGATGCCTGGCTATCCCCGACGCAGGGACAAGAGTCGATCACGGTGAACCTGTGTCGCACGTGGGGCCCGGACAACCGGCCCTTCTTCCACGCCGCGGACGAGGCATTGGCGCCCTTCCCTGCCCGGCCCCACTGGGGCAAGCAGCCTTACCTTCGGGACAGGGAATTCTTCCGCACCCTTTATCCCCGATGGGACGACTTCGTGCGGTTGCGGCGTCGCTTGGACCCGACCGGAACCTTCCTGAACGCACCGCTGCGCCCGCTCTTGGAGTGATTGGGCAGCGGGGTCGCGAAGGCGGCGTGGGTCGAGGCCGGGAGCTCGACCTCTTCGGCGATCGAGGCCCGCGGGGTTCCGGACGCCGGCACGCTGGGCGACCTCCTGGACCTGGCCTGCAGCAGCGCGAGGCCGCGGGCGCCATGACCGACAGGGCCGTGCGCGACTCCGATGTGCTCGCGGGCCCATACATGCCGGCGCACGCCCAGGCCGTCCACGGAGCCACGTTCGGCTACCGGCACGTGCACTACGAGGTGGACCGCCCGGTCAGCTGCGCCGGGGTCCTCGTCGTGCCCGGCGACGTCGTCGTCGGTGACGGCGGCGGCTGCGTCGTGGTTTCGGCCGCCCTGGCCGAGGAGGTCGCCCCGGACGCCCTGGCAGCAGGACGATGAGGAGACGTGGGCGGTGCAGCGCGTGGGCCAGGGGAGGGCACCCTCGGGGTCTTCCCGCTGTCGGCGGCGCGCCGGCCGGAGCACGAGCAGTGGGTCGCCCGGAGGTGGCCCGCCCCGATGGAGGGTCGCCCGTGACCCGGGCGGCGTCGGCGGCGGAGGGCGCCGCCCGCCGGACCGCCGGGATCGAAACCTTCTCCCACCGCAGCCCGCTCCCTCGGCGGCCCGGCGGGGACCCTTAGTGGTGTCCACCGTGGTCGTGGGGTGCGACGCGGGGACGACGACCGTCCCCGTCGACCCTCAAGCGCAAGCACAACGTCTTCGCGCACTGCGCCGCCATCTTGGTCGGGGCCGGGTGGGGTGACGTCGTGCCGATGACGTTCTACGTTCCCGACGTCGCGCTGCGGGCGGTTGGTTCGTGGGCCAGATCGACGTCGGCATCCCCCGGGAGCGTCCCGAGCTGCCGGAGCCGTTGACCAGCACGGTCGTCCGCCGCGAGCATGTGCTCATCGCGTTGCCCCGCCAGCACCCCGCCGCCCGGCTCTCGGTCATCCCCCGCGCGGCTCTGGCGGGTACCCTCTTCGCTGTGCCGTCCTGCGGCGAGGTGCACGACGCCCGAGCGGAGGTTTCGGTCGTCGCGCGGGCGGGAGAGCTGGGCGCCCCGCGGGTGAGGGGCCATGCGGTACTACCTGGCCTCCCTGGCGCTTGTGGGGCCGGGATCGCTGTGGCCCTCGTGCCCGAGTGCGTCTCGGGGCTGTCCATGCCGGGGGTCACGTACGCCCGGCTGCGGGGCCTCCGGCTGCGCAGCGCCCTCCTGGTCGTGCACCGCACCGGGGAGACGGCTCCGGCGGTGCGGCGCGTGCTCGAGGGGGTGGGTCGCGACGTCTTCCAGTGATCCGGGCTCACCTCCCAGCGATGAGCACCAGGGCGACCAGGGCCCAGAAGAACCCCAACACCGGCAGGCGACTCGTCCTCTCACGCAGCACCAGGAGGGCGAGCACTACCGTGGCGGCGGGCTACAGGGAGACGACGACTCCGTTCAGGCTGAGCGGCCCGACCGGGCCGTGTGCAGGAACAGCACGTTGCCGGCCACGCCCGCCATACCTGTGGTGGCGAGCAGAACCCAGGACGACGACGGCGCCCGAGCACGCAGCAGCTTCCCGCCCAGGGCCACGATCACCGCGATCGAGCACACGCGGGCGACCGCGAGGGGGCGACGCCGCTGGAGGCGTCCGCCCGGGAGACGAGGACGAAGAACAGCCCGAAGGACGCGCGGGCGACCAGCGCCCGGCCAGTGGCGCCATCGTGGACCAGCTGGTGCACCGAGGGGAGCCGGCCGTGCTCGGCGCTGACCAGGATGATCGCAACGAGAGCCGCGCCAACACCGAGCCAGCCCGGGAACGTCAGGCCGTCCCTCAGCACCAGCCCACCGACGACGGGACCAGCGCGGACGTCAGGGTCGTCACCGGCGCCACCGTGGACATGGAGTCCTGGGCCAGGCCCCGGTAGAACAGCACCAGTCCCAGCGCGTTCGTCACTCCCACCAGGACCCCCCACATGAGGGCCCCGGTCCCGAAGCGGGCCGACGACATGACCACCAGGACACCCAGCGGCAGCACGCCGATCGCCTGGGACACGGCGACCACGCGGCCGGCGGGGGTGCGACGGGCCGCCAGGCCCCCAGGAAGTCGGCGACGCCGAAGACGAGTGCGCCGCTGGCGGCCAGGGCGACGGACAACACGAGATGTACTCCAATGGTTGACTTGCGGGAGCGGCCTGGGTGGTGCCCGTGAGGCCGCTGCCCGGCCCACGACGTCCCGTCCGTCGTCGACCGGGCTGCGGGTCGCCGCTCAAAGTTCGCCGGCCTCCGCAGCGGCGATCTGCAGGGCGAGCAGCTTGGAGTAGAAGCGCCCGCTGTCGATCCCCAGAGAGATCATGAACCACAGGCCCTCGATGCCGGACCGGCGGAACAGACGGCCGTACTCCCGGTCCGGGCCGACGGCGGCGAACTCCCCGAGCTGGTCGGCGATCTCCTCGCCCAAGACCTCGCGCGCTGCGGTGCCCGGACCGCGGTAGCCCACCGCCATGACCACCAGGTCGGCCGGCACGGTGCTGCCGTCGTCCAGCACCACGCCGTCCCGGTCGAGGCCGGTGACGCTGCCGTGGCGGAGTCCGATGGTGCCGTCGGCGATCAGTTCGGAGGCCCCGGCGTTGTAGTAGTAGCCGGTCGTGTTGTGCCCGAAGATCAGCCCGAGGACCCCCTGGCCGTCGGGACCATCGCTGAGCTCGAAGCCTGCGGCCGCCAGCCGTTCCAAGAGCTCCTTGTCCATCGCCTTCGCCGCGGCGACCTGACCGGGGCCGAAGCGCGGCAGGTCGCCGAACGGGATGGTCGCGTTGACCAGGTCCGCTTCGTCGGCGGTGTAGGTGCCCGCCACGTGGTTGGCGTGCATGACGGCGTGGAAGGACGACGTGTTCATGACGTACGTGGGGGAGCGCTGGATCATCGTGACGTCCACGCCGTGCTCGGCGAGGTCCTGGGACAGGTCGTGACCGCTGACGCCCGCACCCACCACCACGGCGCGCTTGCCGATCCACGGCTGGTGACCGCGGTAGTCCACCGCGTGCATCACGGTGCCCAGGAACTCGTCGGCGCCCGGCAGGTCGGGCATCGCTGGTTCACCGTTCATGCCGGTGGCGAAGACCAGGTGCTTGACGTTCAGGGACCGCCGCGACCCGTCGGGGCGCACGACGTCCAGCAACCAGCGGCCCTGGGCCTGGTCGTGGTGGACGTTGCTGGCGGTCGTGCCGGTCCACACCGGCAGGTCCAGCAGCGTGGCGTAGCACTCCAGGAAGTCCGCCAGCTTGTCCTTGGGGGTGAAGCGCGTCCAGGTGGGGGGGAACGGGATGTAGGGCAGCTGGTCGGAGACGATCGGGGTGTGCAGGGCCAGGGTGCTGTACCGCTTGCGCCAGTTGTCGCCGACCCGCTGGTTGCGTTCGACGATGAGCGACCTGATGCCCAGCGAGCGCAGTCGCGCCGCGAGCATCAGGCCGTTGTGCCCAGCGCCGAGGACGACGACGGTGGGGTCCTCCCGGGTGAACTCGTGGTCGAGCTGCTCGGCCCACCCGACGCGGTCGAGGATGGGGCCGTGGGTCCGGCCGTCGGGGCGCCGCTCTCCGACACGCTCCGGGTGGCTGTCGAGGGAGGACAGCGACAGCGCCAGCGAGGAGGCCGTCCAGGCACCGTCGGGCCCCTCTACCAGCCGGACGTAGCCCTCGCCGGCGCCCCGGCCGGTCGTGAACTTCAGGAAGGCGCCGAGCGTCCGGCGGCCGTTCTCCTGGCCGGGGAACAGCCTGTTGACGGGGCGCGGCGTCAGCGAGTCCACGGCGCTGGTGTCGTCGGTGAGGAAGAAGCCGCTCAGTTCCTCACGGCCCACCGCGTTGCGGAAGTCCCACTCGGTGACTAGCAGGTCGCGCGCCGTCGCGTCGTCCTGGAAGAGGTCGGCGATGGCGCCACCGTCGCGGGAGGACACGGCCTCCTTGAGCGCCTGCAGCCAGTGTGTCAGGACGTCGAGGTCGTCCCAGCGGGGTGCAGAACTCGTAGGGCTAATCTGGGTGGCGGTGTCGGTCATGACGTTCCTCCTGGTCGGGACGGCGGGAACTCCAGGTGCGTCAGCGGGGGGAGGCGGTCGGCACCTTCGCTGGAGCCCGTTCTTGGTTCGGTGCAGAGTGTGCCTGCATCCTGGGGTAGACCGTTCCACTTCGGGACGGTCGCGGCGGGGGTCAAGGTCAGCGCATCAGCGGAGCACCACGACGGTGGGGCAACCCGTCGCGCGCCGGGACGGGGACGACGACCACCCGGTCCGCGGAACCGGGCGGACCCCCTACCGGGCACGCGGTCACGGCCCGCTCACCGCGGCGGGTCTCACTGGGCCGTGTACCCACCGTCGATGAGCAGGTCCGCCCCGGTGACGTAGCTGGCCTCGTCCGAGGCCAGGTAGAGGACCCCGTAGCTCACCTCGAGCGGCTGGGCGGCGCGCTTCATGGGCGTGGCCTCGCTGAACTCGCGGTTGGACTCGGCCCCCTCCTGCTCGGCCATGTGCGTCATGACCAGACCGGGGGAAACGGAGTTCACCCGAACGCCGCGGTCGGCGTACTCCATGGCCGCCGCACGGGTCATCATCTTCACTGCCCCCTTGGAGGCCTGGTAGGAGAAACCACCGGGGTTGCCGACCGTCCCGTTGATGGAACAAGTGTTGACGATGGCACCGCCGCCGGTGCGTTCGATGACCGGCGCGGCGAACTTGATACCGAGGAAGACGCCCTGCTGGTTGATGGCCGTCATCTTCTGCCAGCCCTCCAGCAGCTCGTCGGCGACCGACTTCATGGTGCCAACGATCCCGGCGTTGTTGATCAGGACGTCGATCCGGCCCCAGCGGTGTTCTGCTTCCGCGACGACCGCCGCCCAGCCCTCCTCGGAGGAGACGTTCAGGCTCGTGTAGTGCACGTCGTGGCCGGCGGCCCGCAGCGCCGCGGCGACCTGCTCACCCTGCTCGTCGAGGACGTCAGTGAGCAGGACCTTCGCGCCTTCCTGGGCGAACAGGCGGGCATGTGACTCCCCCTGCCCCCTCGCAGCACCCGTGATGATGGTGACCTTGTCCTGAACGCGGCCCACTGCAGCTCCTGATGTCGACGGGAACGACGCCGGGGCACGGCGCCGATCCCGCGACGGTAGGCGGTCCGGGACTGCGGGTCTGTGTCAGATCCGGACAGTCGGGCGCTTCCACGTCGGGAAGCATCACGCCGGCGACGAGGGGCAGACGACGAGGGTCAGACGAGGACCGGACAGAGCCCGGGCAAGGGCCAGGACGAGGAGTGGGACGTGCGCGCACGACTCGAGGGCAAGGTCGCGATCGTCACGGGAGCGGGGCCGGACAGGGGGCGGCGACCGTCCGCGCACTGCTGCGGAATGTGGCGCAGGTCATGGCGGCAGACATTGACGCCGCAAGCCTGCAGCGGTTGCAGGCCGAGGACGCCCGCGCCGCCACGTTCGTCTGCGACGTCAGCCGGCGATCCCAGGTCGAGGCGCTGGTCGCCGCTGCCGAACAGCAGTTCGGCGGTCTGCACGCCATGCTCAACTGCGCCGGCTATCTGCGCGCGGCGTCGCTGCTGGAGGCCAGCGAGGAAATGCTCGACCGGATCGTCGACATCAACCTCAAGGGCGTCTTCTACGGGTGTCAGGCGGCGGTCCCGGCCTTGCGGCGCAGCGGGGGAGGCGCGATCGTCAACTGGAGCTCGGTGAACTCCGTGGTCGCCGAGCCGAACACCTCGGCCTACTCGGCCACCAAGGGTGCCGTCCTGATGATCACCAAGTAGGTCGCCGTCGAGTACGCCGGGAACAGCATCCGCGCCAACTGCCTGTGCCCGGGGGGGAGTGAAGACCCCGATGGTGTCGGGGTTCTTCGACGAGGCGTTTCTCACCGACGCCGAGGCACAGCGGAAGTATCAGCCGTCGGGCCTGATCGAGGCCGAGGAGGTGGCCGAGGTGGCCGTCTTCCTCGTCTCGGACGAGTCGCGCAAGATGACCGGCTCAGCGGTGATGGTCGACGGCGGGTACACCGCGCTGTGACGGCGGTCTGTACCGGAGCGGCGTTCTCTTCCGGCCCGCCGGGACCGGTCCGGCGCTGACACGGTCGTCGTGAGCACCGGGCACCACCTCGGCTCCCGCCGCTGCGCCACCTGGCCCCCGGCGCCACCCCCCGGGTCCGCCCGCCGCAGCACCACCGACCGCTTGTCCCGGGATGGGACAGTCCGCGGCGGCGTCTGTTCCTAGCGTTGCGCCCAGGCTCCTGGTCGCGCTGGTCGCGCCAGGGCAGCAGGCACCGACGAGCATCAGGAGGACCCCGCATGTCCACGACCATCGAGGCTCACACCCAGGAGGCGTTCGCGGCTGCGGTCGCGCAGCAGCGCGCCGCCGAGCACCCGACCGTCCCCCACGTCGTCGACGGCGAGGAGTTGTTCACCGGGGCTCTCCTGCGCCGGGAGGACCCCAGCCACCCCGGACTGACCGTCAGCGCCTGCCACGACGCGCCGGCCGAGCTGGTCACCCGGGCCATCGCCGCCAGCCGGCGGGCGCAGCGCGAGTGGCGCCGCGTCCCGCTGGCCGAGCGCGTCGAGCGCGTCCGGCGTGCCATCCCCTTCGTCGAGGCCCGCCTCGATGAGTGGGCGGTGCGCGTGGCCCTGGAGACCGGCAAGCCCCACGCGGGTGCCAGGGGCGAGGGCGCGGAGGTCCTGGAGATCCTGCGCTTTTACACGCGGTACGCCGCCGCGCCGAAGTCTTTCGAGGACGTCCGCGAGACCGACCCCTCGGGGGCGGCCAACGACTCGGTGCTCAAGCCCTACGGCGTCTTCGGTGTGATCACCCCCTTCAACTACCCGATCGTGCAGGCGGCCGGTCCCACCGTGGGCGCTCTGCTCGCGGGCAACGGCGTGGTGATCAAGACCTCTCATCACGGGCCCTGGTCCGGCCACGCGGTGCACGAGTTGTGCCAGGCGATGGACCTGCCCACCGGCTTGGTCAACGTCGTCCACGGCGCGGACGAGCCGGGCCGTGCGTTGGCGGCCTCCGACGTGGACGGGATCAGCTTCACCGGCTCGGTCGCGGTGGGGCAGTCCATCGTCCGCGCTTTCGCGGCCAGCGCCTACTACCGCCCGGTCATCGCCGAGATGGGCGGTAAGAACCCCGTCGTGGTCACCGACACCGCTGACCTGGAACTGGCCGCGGACGGCATCGTCTTCTCCGCCTTCGACCTCAGCGGGCAGAAGTGCAGCGCGCTCTCGCGGGTCCTGGTGACCCCCGGCGCCCGTGACCGCCTGGTGGACCTCGTTGAGGACCGGGTCCGCGAGCTGAAGGCGTCCGACCCGATCGACGCCGACGCCTTCAGCGGCCCGGTGATCTCCACCGAGTCCATCACGCGCTACGAGCGCGTCCTAGCGGCGGCGCGCGCCCAGGACTTCCGGATCACCACCGGCACGGTGGCGGACGGCGACGGCTACTTCGTGCCTGCCACGGTGGTCTCCGGGGTCCCCGCCGACCATGACCTGGCCACCGTCGAGCACTTCCTGCCGCTGCTGACCATCAGCGAGGTCGCCACCTTCGAAGAAGGTCTGCGCGTCGCGAACGCCACCGACATGGGCCTGACCGCAGGGGTCTACACCGGCGAGCTGGAGGAGGCCCGCCGGTTCCTGGACGAGATCGAAGCCGGCTGCGTCGACGTGAACGTCCCCGGTCACGCCACCACGGGGTGGTGGCCCGGTCCGCAGACCTTCGGCGGCTGGAAGGGAAGCGGCACCACGGGCAAGCAGACGCTGGGAAAGTGGTACTTCCAGCAGTTCGCGCGTCAGCAGGCTCGCAAGGTCTCCGCTGACCTCGCGGACCTGCTCACGTACTGACGGACCGGGGTCCAGCATGTAGGAGGCGGCGATGACTTCTTCGGTGTCCGAGGGGACGACCAGTGGGGGCGGCGGCATCGTGGTCCCGGGCGCGGGTGAGCTGTCCAACAGCACGGTCCACGCCCTGCGCGAGCGGTTCCTCAGCGACCCGCGAGGCACTGACCTCAGTGGCCTGCGCCCCGTCATCGCCCGGTCCTGGCTGCGCAGCCTGGCCTGCAACGTCAACGCCGCCGGCTCCCTCCTGCAGCTCTTCGCCCCGCACGCCGACGAACAACTGCTGCTGGCCGCCGAACCGGTGCTCAGCGAGCTCGAGCGCTTGTGCTCGGACGCCGGCGGTTCGGTCGTCCTGACCGACGCCGAAGGCACCGTCGCGGTCTTCCGCGGCGACGCCGCCGAGCTGCGGCGCGCCGAGCGGCTCTTCCCGACGGTCGGGGGCCGCATGGGGGAGGACCTGGTCGGCACCAACTCCGACGGAACCGCGCTGGAAGAGGGTGAGGCCGTTCAGGTCTGGGGCCCGGAGCACTTCAACGAGGCGCTGCAGACGAGCTACTGCACGTCCGTCCCGGTCCGCGACCCCGTCCGGCGTTCGATCCGCGGCGTGCTGGGGGTGATGCTGCCCGAGCACGTCGCCCGGTCCGCCAACGCCAAGTCCATGCTGCTTCTGGTCACCGGCGCCGCCGCGGAGATCACCCGCCGCCTCGCCGAGCGGCTCTCGGCCCGTGAGCAGGCACTCATGGCCGAGTACATGCGTGAGGTGCGCAAACGCGGAGCCGACGCCGTGGTGGCGATGGACGACCGCATGACCATCGCCAGCCGGACCGCGCTCAGCGTGTTCGACCAGAGCGACTTCGCCGTGCTGGCGGCCCTGGCCCGAGAGGCCGAGACCACCCAGAACCCCCTTCAACGCAGCGTGACCGTCAGCGCCGGTCGCGAGGTCACCCTGCAGGTCAGGCCGATGAACTTCGGGGACCTGGGGGCCTCGGCGGCGGCTGTGGTACGCGTGCAGTGGCCCAGCGCCGCCGCAACCGTCCCGCTCAGCGCCAAGCGCACGACGCGCTCGACCCCCTTCGAGGACTTCGTGGGCACCACCCGCGGCTTGCGCCGGGCGCTGGACGCCGCGGCGACCGCCGCCAGCAGGCGCATGCCGGCCTACGTGGTCGGGGAGCAGGGAACCGGCAAGCTGCGGCTGGCCGAGGGCGTCGCCAGGCTGCTTGCCGAGCAGGTCGAGGTCGTCGACCTGCGGGCCACTCGACAGCAGCTACCGTCGGTCGACGACCTGGACCGCACGCTCGAGCGGGGCGCAGCGGTCGTGCTGCACCGCGTGGACCGGTGCAGCCCGGAGTACCGCGACGAGCTGGTCGCCCTGCTCAGCTTGCTGGAGCAGCCGCAGATCCTCGTCACTTCCAACGCGGTCACGGACCACGTCCTGCCCATCGTCTCGGCGCTGCGCGGCATCGAGATCACGCTGCCTCCCCTGCGGGAACGCCGCGAGGACATCACGGCGCTCGCCGAGCACTTCCTGCGCGAGCGCGGCACGTCGGTGACCCGCCTGTCGGCCAAGCTGCGTAGCGCGCTGGTCGCCGCCGACTGGCCCGGGAACGTCCACCAGCTGCGGGAGGTGGTCGCCTCGATGTCGCTGGACCGTCCGGGTGAGGAGGCCCGGCTCGCGGACCTGTCCGACGTCCACCTGCGGTCGTTGGCGACATCACCTCTGACGCGGCTGGAGGAGGCGGAGCTGCAGCAGATCAGGCTGGCACTGGCCGAGGCCAACGGCAACCGTCTGCGTGCCGCACGGCTGCTGGGCATCGGACGTTCCACCTTGTACCGCAAGATCGAGTCCTACGAGGGGCGCGGGTTCGACCTGGAGCTGGGGTGAGCGGCACCACGACGTCCCTCGCGCCGCGACCACCGTTCAAGTGGTGAGGTCATCAGCCGTATCGAGACGACCGTTTCCCTGCTCCACTTTGGCACAGTCCAGCCCGTGCGTGAGGCCGGAAGTTGTGGCTCTGAACGGCGCGGCACTCACCACCACCCACCGGGCACCACGTCACACGGCAGAGCAGGCGCGTGCCGTCGCGTCCGCACCACCCGCGGTACTCGGTTCCCGGCTCACGAAGGGAAGTACGATCGATGTCTGCTGAAGAGGTCCGCCAGCCCGATCGTGTGGTGCCCCCAGCCGCGGCGACGGAACTCCCTGACACCACCTACCAGCTGCGCGGTCGGATGGGCACCGGCGGATTGCTGTTCACCGTCCTGGCCTTCACCGCCCCCCTCGGAGTCGTCTACGGCTTCGTCTCCGTCAACATCTCCTTCGGCATCGCCGTGCCGGCGGCCTTCATCCTCGTGGCCGTCCTGGTCGGTCTCTTCGCCCTCGGCTTCACCGCGATGACCCGGGCCGTCCCCCGGCCCGGCGCGTTCTACACCTACATCCGCGAGGGTCTGGGACGTCCCCTAGGACTCGGCGGCTCGTTCCTCGCGCTGGTCACCTACGGGTTCAACATCACTTCGGCGCTGGTCGTCGGCGGCATCGCCGTCAACAACCTCATCGGCGCCTTCACCGACGGTCTCAGTGCACCCTGGTGGCTGTGGAGCTTGGTCCTGCTCGTCGTCGCCGGTGGCCTGAGCTACTTCAACGTCGAGCTGTCCGCGAAGGTGCTCTCAGTGATCCTCGTCATCGAGGTGCTGCTGGTGACGATCTTCGACGTGCGCCTCATCGCCTCCGGCGGCGTCGAGGGCCAGTCCGTCGCGGCCTGGAACCCCGCTCACCTCCTCACCCCCTCCCTCGGGGTGTTGCTGCTGTTCAGCATCGGCGTCTTCAACGGTTTCGAGGCCACCGCGATCTACCGCGACGAGGTGCGCCGGCCAGAGGTCACCATCCCCCGCGCGACCTACCTCGCCATCGGTTTCCTCGGAGTGTTCTACGCGCTGTCGGCCTACGCCCTCATCCTCTCCGCCGGGGCGTCGCGCGCCGTGGAGGTCGCCGGGAAGGATCCCACCGCGATGATGCCCGACGCCCTGCTGACCTACTTCGGCATGTTCGCCAACCAGCTCATCTCCATCCTCCTGGTCACCAGCTTCTTCGCCTCCACGCTGTCCCTGCAGAACATCCTGTCGCGCTACACCCACTCCCTGGCGGTGGACGGGATCTTCCCGCGGGCCATCGCCGCCGTGCACTCCCGTCACGGCTCTCCGCATCGGGCCGCCATGGCCCTGTTCGGTGTCCTGCTCACCGTGCTGATCGTGCTGATCGTTTTCGGCGGGGACGCCAACGTCCTGTACGCCGCGGCCGGGGGCGTCGCGTTCTACGGAATGCTCCTGCTGCTGTTCCTGACCGGCATCGCCGTCATCACCTACTTCCGGCGCAACCGCGACGGCTCCGTGTGGCGCACGCTGATCGCGCCCGTGGTCGCCCTGGTCGGCATCGGCTTCGCCCTGTTGACGGCCACCTTCAACATGGACCTGCTCGTGGTCGGCTCACCACTGCTGCTGTTGGTCCTCCTGCTCATCCCCTACGCCTCCCTGGTGGTCGGGGTCCTCCACGCCCTCGTCCTGCGGCGTCGGCGTCCTGACACCTACGCTCGCATCGGCCGCGCCCTCGAGTGAGGCGTGCACCGAGCGCCCCGGGCGACAGGCACCGGCGTCTACCCACCCCTCCAGGAGAGGGGCACCCGCACCGGCATGGTCGGTCCGGGGTGACACCGTGGCCCCATCCGCTTCCCGGTCCCGAAGTGGGCGGCAGTTCGCTACAGCCCCCGCTCCCCGTCGTGACCTCCCCGGATTCACTACCGTTCTGCTGCCGGCACCCGAGCGCACGCTCGGTCCGGGGGCGTGGCATCGAATCATCCGCGTCGGCGCGGGCGGACCACGGCGAGGCAGGACAGCTGCCGCTCGCGTAGAGCCCCCACCCACAACCCCGCGCCGTAGGCGAGGTCGTCGAGTCGGCGTCCCAGGAGGGTGCGCAGGAGGGGCTCACGGGGATGAGCATGCCGGGCGCTGACGACGTCGACCACGACCGCCGTCGTCACTGCCCGCCGCACGGTGCGGCTGACCAGCGCAAGCGGCCACACGACCGGCCACCAGGCGCGCAGCAGGAGCGACGACGCCTGGTGAACGCCCCCCAGCGCGGCACCCGCGGACAGAGTGAGGGCCAGTCGGTGGCGGCCCTCGCTGCGGGGCAGGCGCCGGGCGCTCCGCACGGCCGTTAGGGCGATCGCACCGAGGACGACCGGGACCCCCCAGCGCCGGCGGAGCAGGACGGCGACCGCGACGGCGGCGGTCGGGCCGGTCAGCACCGCGGGCGCGATGAGCGGTCCGTGACGCCGGCCCAGATCGGCCCCCCCGCTGCCGTAGGAGAACTTCGTCGCGAACCACTCCCGGAAGGTGTCCCGGCTGTCGTGCCGGACGACGTACCGGGGGACGTAGCGCACGACGCCCCCGGCCGCAGCCAGCCTCCAGACCAGGTCCACGTCCTCCCCGACGCGCAACTCGGGGGCGAACCCCGGAGCCAGGGACGCCGTCCGTGCCACGAGGCACGCGCTCGGCAGGTAGGAGAGGCGGGCACCGGGCCGGACTCGGCCCGCGGCCGGGCCCATGTCCAGGGATGAGGCGATCTCGTCGTACCGGTGGAACCACCGCACGCGGCCGGCCCGGGGCGCAGGCACGACGCGGGGACCGACGAGGTCCAGCGCGGGGTCGGCGAACTCGCGACCCAGTCGCCGCAGCACCTCCGCAGGTGCGCGGACGTCGGAGTCCACGAACGCCACGAGCGGTGTGCGGACCTGCCGCAGCCCGGCGTTGCGGGCTGCGGCCGGTCCGTGGTTCTCCGGCAGGGCGATGAGTCCAGCCCCGTGGCGGTGGACGACGGCTGCCACGGCGGCGGGATCGTGTGACCCGTCGTCCACGACGACGACGCGCAGCGGTGCCAGCGCCGACAGGCACCGGTCGAGGGGAGTGGTCCGGTCGCGCACGGGCACGACCACCGTCAGGTCGCGTGCCGTCGCCGTCGTCGCCGGGCCGTCGTCGAAGCGGGGGTCAGCCAGGTCGAGGGCGAGGAGCCTGTCGGCGACCGCCGCCGACGTGTCGTCCTGCACGGGGACCGCCCAGCCCCGCAGGACCTGCGCAGCGGCGTCGCTGAGCTGGACGGCGGTCAGGGGGGACCCCCCGGCGAGCACCCGACCACCGTCGAGGGCCTTGACGTCGCGGGTGAGGACGACACGGGACCCGTGCGGCAGCCCGCCCCGGGCCGTCCCCGCACCCGTCACGGCGGACCCAGTCGCCGGACGCCGTTGGCGACGGTGGCGACCATGTCCACCACCAGCGCCTCCCCGGCGTCCGCGTCGGCCCCGGAAGGGTCGCCCAGGACGCCGTTCGCGGTGACGGCCCGCAGGCCTTGCTCCCGCAAGGCGGGCAGCAGCATGTGGAGGGGGGCGCAGTTGCCCGGGCGGGCGCGCTCGGACCGGACGTCCTGCGGCCGCAGCCGGAGCATGACGGAGGTTTCGGCCCACCCGGCGTGCGGGTCGGCGTCGGCCGACGCGCAGGGGAACCAGGCGACGGTCTGACCCTCGGCGCGCAGGACCTCCACTGCGCCGGTGACCGCGTCGAGGTTTCCCCCGTGCCCGTTGACGAAGACGACCGCGGCCGCCCAGGTCCGTAGGGAGCGCCCGAGTTCGACGAGTACGGACGTCAGGACGGGGGTCCCGATGGACATGGTCCCCGGGAACGCCTGGTGCTCGCCGCTGGAACCGTACGGGATGGCGGGTGCGACAACCACGTGGGCGGTCGACAGGGCTCGCGCGGCTCGGTCGGCGACCTCGGCTGCCACGGCGGTGTCGGTGTCGAGTGGCAAGTGAGGACCGTGCTGCTCGAAGGAGCCGACCGGGACGAGGACGGTCGCCCAGGCGGGGACGGACTCCCAGGTGTGGGACTTCAACGCCGATCGGTCCGCCGTCACCGCGCGCTCACCGCCCCATCACCGCGTCATGGGTGTCGCGAGCCCGCTGGTGTGCAGCGGGGGAACCCCCAGGGCCCGGTGGAAACCCTCCGGGACGAGGAGGTCGTCCTCGCTCAGGTCGGCCACGGACATCACGCCCAGGCCCATCAAGGCTGAGTCGATGCCGCTGCGCAGGATGTCCAGGACGTTCTCGACTCCGGTCTGCCCGTTCGCGGCTAGGCCCCACAGGTAGGCCCGCCCGATCATCACCGCCCGTGCGCCCAGGGCGACGGCCTTGACGACATCGGACCCACGGCGCACCCCGCCGTCGAGGACGATCTCCACCTGGTTCCCCACCGCGGTCGCGACGGGTTTGAGCACCCGCAGCGCGGCGGGGGTGCCGTCGAGGTTGTTCCCGCCGTGGTTGGACACGGAGATGGCCTGCACGCCCGCGTCGACGGCGCGCAGGGCGTCGTCGACGCGGCAGACGCCCTTCAGCATGAACGGCGCGCCGCCGCTCAGCTCGGACCACGTGTCGCGCATCCACCGCACGTCCTCCCACGAGGCGGGGGCCGTCTGCATCCACTCGTAGTAGGCGCCGAAGAACGTCGGCGCGGACCGTCCCGGCGCGGTGAGGTTCGGCGCGGTGAGGTCGGGGATCACACCCCTGCGCCCGAAGCTCCACAACCACCGCGGTCTGACGACGACGTGGGGGGCGAGCCGGACCGCCGCCTTGAGGTCCAGCCGCTCAGGGATCTCCGGGCTGCCCCAGTCCCGACCGGAGGAGAACGACCAGTCCAGGGTGGCGATGAGCCCCTTGCTGCCGGCGTCGTGGGCCCGCTGCATCCGCTGCACCATGACGTCGCGCTCGCCCGTCCAGTACATCTGGAAGAACGTCGGAGCGCCGGTGGCGGTGACCTCCTCCACTGACTTGCTCGCGAAGTTGCTCAGGCCCATCACGGTGCCGCGCGCGGCGGCGGCGCGGGCGACGGCCACCTCACCGTCGGGGTGCACGGCTTGGACGCCGGTGGGGCTGATGACGACCGGCAGGGACAGTGGCTGGCCCATCAGGACCGTGCTGAGGTCTCGGGTGCGCGACTGTCCCGCCACGTGGGGAGCGAAGCCGACATCGGCGAACGCCGCCTGGTTGTCCGCGATCGTCTGTCCTCGTTCGGAACCGGCGACCAGCGCGGAGTACACCGGCGCAGGGAGCCGCTTCTGCGCGCGCCGTTGGGCGACGGCGACCGATTCGAACCAGGGGTTCCGCTTCCAGGGGTTCTCGATCCTCAACACGGGCGACCGCCTGGACTGAACCCGGCCAGGGGGTTCTGCGCGCAGGCGCTGACGGGACGCCCGGCGGCCGGGATCAGCAGGTTCGCGGCCGCGGGCCTGGTCCCCAGCGTGAGCATCACCGGCTGGTTGCGGATTGGGGTGCGCCGGGAGTGGTCTTGACCGGTGCTCGGCCGCTGGATGTCGCCGTGCCGGGAAAGTTCCTCACGGGCCTGCTCACCGAAACCCCGCACGCACTCCGGGTCCGGGCCGTCCAGAGGAAGCCCGGTGAAGAACTTCGCCGCCATGCAGCCGCCGCGGCAGCTGTCGAAGAAGGTGCAGCGCGAGCAGGCACCACTGGTCTGCGGGGACCGCAGATCGGCGAACAGTGGCGAGTCGCGCCACACCGTGGCGAAGCCACCGTCGTCCAGGACGTTGCCGGCCAGGAACTCGTCGTGGATGGCGAAGGGGCAGGCGTAGACGTCGCCGACGGGGTCGATGAGGCAGACGACACGACCGGCACCGCAGAGGTTGAGCCCGGGCAGGCTTTCACCGAAGGCCGCCAGGTGGAAGAACGAGTCACCGGTCAGGACCCTCTCGCCGTGTTGCAGGAGCCAGTCGTACAGCTCGCGCTGCTGGTGGGGGAGCAGGTGGAGTTCGTCCCAGACGTCGGCGCCGCGCCCGGACGGCCGGAGCCGGGTGAGTCGCAGCGTCGCCCCGTACTCGTCGGCGATGGCCTGGAACTCGTCGAGTTGCCCGATGTTCTGCCGGGTGCAGACGACGCTGATCTTGGCGTCTTGGAAACCGGCATCCCGCAGGTTCGTCAGGGCCTGGAGCGCCGTGTCGTAGGAACCCGGCCCGCGGACGTAGTCGTTGACTTCGGCCGTCGCGCCGTCGAGCGAGATCTGGACGTCGACGTAGTCGGTGCCGGCGAGGTACTGGGCGCGCTCGGGGGTCAGGCGGACTCCGTTGGTGGAGAACTTCACTCCCACGTCGTGCGCGACGGCGTACTCCAGCAGGTGCCAGAAGTCGGGGCGGATGGTGGGTTCGCCGCCACCGATGTTCACGTAGAACACCTGCATGCGCTGGAGTTCGTCGATCACCGCCTCGGCCTGTGCGGTCGTGAGTTCGCGCGGATCACGCCGCCCGGAGGACGACAGGCAGTGGGCGCACGACAGGTTGCAGGCGTAGGTGAGTTCCCACGTCAGGCAGATCGGGGCGTTCAACCCAAGTTCGAACTGCCGCACGAGGGACGCACTCGAGGGCTGGGTCTTTGCGGGTGCTGCTGCGAGGACGGTCACGGCTCGGATCCTCCGTCCTTGGCTCGCGGGCAGATGGTCCCATTGCGAGCCAACTGGTTCAGGGCGGTCATGTACTGCTGTCGCTGGTCCGGCCGGATGCCGGCGGCGTCGAACGCTGCCGCGACGGAATCGCGATCGGCGAGTTCCCGGACCACCGACAGCAGTTCGGGACGCTTGAGGAACGAGAGCCGGCGCGAGGTGAAGTCGTAGACCAGTGCGCCGAAAGGCTCCGGCCGGAGGGCGACCGACGGGGACAGTCGCCACGCCTGCTGGAGAGCCACGGCACCTGGGGCGGTGGGGAAGACGCCGTCGGGGTGCACCGGGGTGCCTCCGTCGTTCAGTAGACGCCGCACATGCCGTCGATGGAGACCTCCTCGACGAGGACCTCGGACAGGAGCACCTCCTGCGACGAGAATGATGGATCGGACGCGTCGACGGGCGTGGGGGAGGGTGCGGGATCGATCACGATGAGCCTCCAGTCGAGGTCGTTCTCGGAAGTGGCACGACTGTAATGGCAGTGACTGCAGAAAGCTAGAGGTTGCAACGGACTGGTTGGATGTCGCTGCCGTGTAGTTCAATGCAGGCGTGTCGCCGACGCACCGACGCGCCCGAACGGCCACGACGGGCCGTCCCGAGGCCACCACCCACGCGGCGATCGAGGCTGCGGCCTTCGCCCTGTTCGACGAGCGCGGCTTCGAGGAGACGACCATGACCGCCATCGCCGCGGCGGTGGGCGTCGCCCCGCGGACCCTCTTTCGGTACTACCCCTCCAAGAACGACATCCCCTGGGGACAGTTCGAGGAGACGCTGGCCGCGTTCCGGGCGGTCCTGGCCGCCACCCCTGCCACGACCTCCCTGGTGGACGGGATTCACGCGGCCGTGCTGAGCTACAACGCGTTCCCCGACGAGACGATGGCCTCGCACCGTCGGCGCATGGGACTCATCCTGGGCACCCCGGCGCTGCAGGCCCACTCGGTGCTGAAGTACCGCGCGTGGCGGGAGGTCATCAGCCAGCACGTGGCCCGGTGCTGCGGCGGGCGGCCCGCCGACCTCTTCCCGCAGACCGTCGGTCACGTCTCCCTCGCATTGGCGCTCACCGCCTACGAGGCCTGGTTGTCCGATGAGCGGGCCTCGCTGGCCGACCTGATCGACGAAGCCCTGCGCGGGCTGCGCGTCTACGTGTCGGCCGACCGTGGCGCGCGGGACGTGCGCCTCCGCCCCTAGGGTCGCGGCATGGTCGACAACTACTTCTCCCGCCTGCAGATCCCCGACGAACACCGGTCGGTGGCGACCAACCACGAGCAAGGTTCCTACCTGTACGAGCTGGCGCGCCTGACTGCGGCCGCGAAGACGCTCGAGGTCGGGCTCGGTTTCGGCAGTTCGGCGGTCTACATCATGGCGGCGACGCGCTTGCCGCACGTAGTCGTCGACCCGTGGGCGCGCAGCTACCGGTACGCCGGGTTGCAGAACATCGCGGCCGAGGGGTTCGCCGGTCTCGTGGACCACCGCGAGCGGGCGTCGCAGATCGAACTCGCCGAGCTCGTGCGCCAGCAGTGCACGTTTGACCTGATCTACGTGGACGGCGGTCACAAGTTCGACGAGACCCTCGTGGACGTCTACTTCTGTGCCCAGCTGTTGGCCGTGGGGGGGCACATGGTGATTGACGACCTCTGGATGCCGGGGGTGCGACGGGTTCGGGACTTCATCCTGGCCAACCGGGAGGACCTCACGCAGATGCCCTGCCCGGTTGAGGACTTCCTGCACCTGCGGCGCACCGGTTACGACACTCGCGAGTGGAACCACTTCGTCCCCTTCTGAGCAGGCCCCTTCTAAACCGACCACGGGAGAAATGATGCGCAGTGCCGACGTGGTGGTGGTCGGGGGCGGAACCGCGGGGTGCGTGGTCGCCGTCCGGCTCAGCTCGGACCCGTCGATGTCCGTGACGCTGCTCGAGGAAGGGGCGGCGGCATACGGCACGGACCGCGTGCACGCCGACGTCCTGGACGCCGGACGGGTCCGTGCGGTCTCGCCGGGACACGTGGCCAGCACGACCCGTGCGACCCACCTGGCGCCTGGTCGGCCGTGGGGGATCGTCCGCGGTTCCGGGCTCGGTGGATCGTCGTCGGTGAACGGCGCCTACTTCGTCCGCGCCCGAGTGGAGGACTTCGATCGGTGGTCGGCCGCGGGCGGGCCGGCCTGGAGACATGAGAACGTCCTCCCCCTCTTGCGGGCCCTCGAGGACGACCTCGACTTCCCGGACTCCGACCAGCACGGGAACGGCGGTCCGATCCCTGTCCGGCGCCCGGCCTTGGAGCACCCGGCGGTACAGGCCCTCGCCGCCGCCTCGTCGTCCCTGGGCATCGCCGAGGAGCTGGACAAGAACGATGCCCGGTCCACCGCCGGCTTTGGTGCGGTGCCGCGGAACGCGGTCAGCGGGATCCGGCTCAGCACGGCCATGACGTACCTGGCCCCTGCGATGGGGCGGCCGAACCTGACGGTCCGGGGTGGCGTCACCGTCTTGGGGGTTCGCGTCCAAAGGGGAACCGTCCGCGGGGTCGACCTGCTGGTTGGCGGGAAGCGGAAGTTCCTGGCCGCCGGTCACGTCGTGCTCAGCGCCGGTGCGGTGGACACCGCGGTCCTCCTGCAGCGCTCGGGGATCGGGGCTGCCCGCCACCTGGAACGGGTGGGCATCGAGGTCCAGGCCGACCTGCCGGGGGTCGGTGTCCTGGCCAACCACCCGCAGGTGGTGGTCGACTGGTTGCCGCGCGGCCCCCTGCCGGTTCCTGCCGACCACTGGTTCGCCGCGGCGGTGAACCTGGACGGTTTCGTGGAGGACGTCAGCGTCGAGGTCCTCCAGTCGCTGCTGCCGATGCATGTCTTGACCTCGAACTCCGCACCGCGCGCGGCAGATCCCCTACCGCTGCTCGTGTCCACCCAGGGACAGGGCAGGACAGGCTCGGTTGCCGTCTGCGGCGGGGATCCGGGCGGTCCGGCGATCGTGCACCACGGCTACCTGGCCGACCCCGTCGAACGGCGCGCGCTGCGAGAGGGGGTGCGTCTGGCCTGTCAGCTCGTCGCGTTCCCGGCGTGGTCTGGGCGCGGCGGGCCGGGGGCCGGGGTGGTCGGACTCCCGCTGTCCGTGCTGGTGGACGACCGGGCGCTCGACCGGTGGGTCCGCGAGCGCCTCGGGACGGCGATGCACCCCACGTCCACCGCGGCCATGGGGCCGGCCGGATCCCGGGGCTCGGTCGTGAACGGCTGGGGTGCGGTCCACGGGATCAGCGGGTTGACGGTCGCCGACACCTCGATCCTGCCGACGGCCCCCCGGCGCGGGCCGGCAGCGACCGCCGTGCTGATCGGAGAACTGGTGGCGCGGGGGTTGGCCGGACGTCTCAGTTCTCCCAATTGAGCCGTCATGTCTTGTGATTTTCCCCAAAGAGGCCGCACCCGGTAAGCATCGGAAGATGTCGGTGGCGGCACCGATCGCTCGGAGAAGATAACCGATCTGGAGCTACACCGTTGCGGTGCAACAGCTTCGGCGTCCAACGCTGTGGCGCCGATGGTTTCGGAAGAACCCCTTGTCGGCAACGATCCTCTGCACTACGGTTCATTCACCGGCTTTCGCTGCGTGGCTTCTCCGACGGGGAGAGGCGTCACCGCGAAGCGGCCCCGGGGTCCTGTAGGACCGCCCACGCCGGGAACCCCGAGCTCTAAGCCGCGCGTCCGGCCCGTGCCCACTGGCGCGCATCACCGGTACCCCGGCGCCCCGGCGTCTCGGCGTCTCGGCGGCGGAGCTGACCCAGAACACGCCTTCCACTCGCGACCTCTCGAGGAGCTGAAGCTCGATGAAGACGACAGGAGCCATCTGTTGGGAACCTGGCAAGGGCAAGGGGTGGAGCGTCGAGGAGATCGAGATCGACGAACCCCGGCATGACGAGGTCCTCGTCAAGCTCGCCGCCTCGGGTCTTTGCCACTCCGACGACCACATCGACGCCGGCCACTACCCGGACGACCTCAAACCTGTCGTCGGGGGGCACGAGGGCGCGGGCATCGTCCTCAAGGTGGGGTCGAGCGTCTCCACGCTCGTGCCGGGTGACCACGTGGTCCTGACCTTCGTCCCCTCCTGCGGGCGGTGCGAGTCGTGCGTGTCAGGACGATCCCGCCTCTGCGACCTCGGCGCGATCACCTTCGACGGCGTCGAGATCTCCGACGGCACGCAACGGATCCACGCCCGCGGACAGGGTCTGGGCACGATGTGCCTCCTGGGCACCTTCAGCCCCTACGTCGTCGTGCACGAAGCGTCGGCCGTGAAGATCCGGGATGACGTCCCGCTCGACAAGGCGGCCCTGGTGGGGTGCGGGGTGACCACTGGCTGGCACTCGGCCGTGACGGCGGGACAGGTGGGCGCGGGGGAGACGGTCGTCGTCGTCGGGCTCGGCGGCGTCGGGATGAACTCAGTCCAAGGGGCACGGATGGCCGGGGCCCGCCGGGTCGTCGCGGTGGACCTGGTGCCCTGGAAGGTCGAGCTCGCGCGGCGGTTCGGGGCCACGCACACCGCCACCAGCATCCAGGAGGCCGAGACGGTCGTCCGCGACCTGACGTGGGGGAAGATGGCGGAGAAGGTGATCTTGACCGTCGGGGTCCTGCACGGGGACCTGCTCGAACCGGCGATGAAGCTGCTGGGCAAGGGCGGTTCGCTCATCGAGACCGCGGTGGCCGACATCCACCAGACCGAGGTCACGCTGGACCTGTTTTCTCTGAACGTCTACGAGAAGAAGATCATCGGGACGCTCTACGGGTCGGCCAACGCGCGGACCGCCATCCCGCAGTTGCTCGACTACTACATGAGCGGTGAGCTCAAGCTCGACGAGCTCGTCACCAGGACCTACAGCCTGGAGCAGATCAACGAGGCATATCAAGACATGCGGGACGGCAAGCTGATCCGCGGGGTCGTCGTGTACGACCTGGACGCTCCCGACCCCGAGGGCACATGGACGGCGCAGGACCAGGTCCCCCAACTCGCCAGCCGCACCTGAGCTCTCACGGCTGCACCGTCCGACACCCAGCCCACCAGGCTCCTCCCCGCCGTGCGTCCTCGCCGGGGAGGGAACCGGAACAGGAGAGCCGATGCGAGGAGGCCTTCGCCTCACCCCCGTCCGCGGTCTGCTGCTCGCGACCGTCGTGCTCGCCGGGATCGCCCTGTGGGTGTCGTCCGGCAACCTGCTCAAGGGGTCGACTCTGTCGACCCTCACTCCGCTCCTAGCCGTCGCGGTCCTGCTGGCGGCCGGTCAGGGGCTGGTCATCGGCACCGGGGGAATCGACCTGAGCACCCCGTACGTCATGACCCTCGTGGGGACGACGATGGTGTACGTCGGCGCGAACGACGGCTCCAAGGTTCCCCAGGCCGTCCTCGTCTCCCTCGCGGCCTGCGCCCTGATCGGCCTGGCCAACGGTGTCCTCGTCGAGGCGTTCGGCCTCAACCCGCTGGTCGCCACCCTCTCGGTCGGACTGATCGTGGCCGGCCTGACCCGGCTGTACCGCGGACCCGTCGATCGCCACACCAGCGTTCCTGACCTGCTGCAGTCCGGAGCCCGCCTGAACGCTGCGGGGTTCAGCGCCCTGCTCCTCGTCGCGGTGGTCATGGTGGCCGTCCTGACGTTCGTCACGTTCCGCACGGTCGCGGGACGTCGTCTCGTGGCCAGCTCCGCCGCTCCCCGCACCGCGTACCTCATCGGCATCCGAGCCCGGACGTTCCGCGTCGCGGCTTACACCGCCGCCGCGGTGCTCTACGGGATCGGGGCCGTCTCGCTGTCTGGGCTGCTCGGCTCCCCGGACCTCACCTTCGGCAACTCCTTCCAGTTGCCGCCGATCGTCGCGGTGGTGCTGGCTGGGGCCGCCCTCACCGGTGGCCGGGTGAACTTCCCGGCCATCGCCCTCGGCGCCGTCTTCGTCACGCTCCTGGACTACGTGCTGCGAGTGGCCGGTTACTCGACCGGTGTGTCGCTCTTCGCGCAGGGGTGTGTGCTGGCCGGTGGTCTTTCGGCGATCCACCTCTTCCGGCGCCGTTCCGCGGTGCGCTCCGCCGGCGTTCGTGCCGGTTCGACCGCCCCCCGTGGACCGGGGACCCCCCAGACATGAGAAGGAATGGGCACATGGTCAGATCAGCTCGTCCGTGGAGTTCCTGCGTGGCCGTGGTGGCAGGGCTGCTCACCGCCACCCTGGCACTGAGCGCGTGCGGCGGTGGAGCGGACACGTCGTCGGAGAACTCGACCGCCGCGACCGCCGACAAGCCGCTGCGCAGCGACGACGCGGCCGCGATCCAGGCGCTGTTCACGCAGGCGACCCTGGCCGACGTGAATATCGGCACCGTCGACAAGAGCATCCAGGACGCGTTCGCGGTGGCCGCCGCGCAGCTCCCGGCGGACAAGCAGAAGCTCGCCTTGGAGTGCTGGGAGAAGAACACCTGCACCGTGCCCGGTGGAGGCGACGTGATCGTCGGGATCGCCGACGGGTTCGCCGGGAACACCTGGCGGCAGTATTCCAAGATGGAGGCGATCCTGCAGGCGCTCGCCTACCCCAACATCGGCAAGATCATGTATGTCGACGCCAAGTCGAACCTCGCGACAATGCAGTCCAACGTCCGGAGCCTGGTGGCGCAAGGCGCGAAGGTGATCGTGTCCTACAACGACTTCGGCGACGCGATGAAGCCGACCTACGCCGCGGCACAGCGTTCCGGCGCGAAGGTCGCCCTTTACACCACCCCGGTGGGCAGTGCGACGAAGCAGGACGTGGCGGCCCAGGTGCTGCCCGACAACTGCCAGCTCGGCAAGGATCAGGCCGACGCCACGGCGGCAGCGATCGGCGGCAGCGGTCAGGTCGCCTACTTCAACGGTACCCCGGGTAACCCGGCTGGGGTGATCTGGAACAAGTGCGCGACCGACCAGTTCAAGGCCAAGTACCCGGGCATCACTGTCGCCCGGTCCCTGGACACGAACTGGACGCCGGACGGGTACTACAAGGCCGCCTCCGCGGTCATCGCCAGCGGCGCCCCGGTGAAGGCGATCCTCACGGACTACGCTGAACCGATGGTGCAGGTGTTCAAGGCTTACCAGCAGGCCGGGGTGAAGCCGCCGGCGTTCATCACCTCGACGTGCAACAACGGCCTGAACAAGGCGTGGTCGCAGGCGCAGGGCACGCCGGAGGCGTTCGACCTGTACTACACGAACGGCACGAACTGGACGGCGCGCGTGGCCCTCACCGCGGCGATGGAGGACCTCGCCGGGGCCGAGCTCCCCGAGAAGATCGTCTTCCCTCAGCCGTTCGTCAAGGCCAGCGCCACCAGCTGGGTGCAGGACCGCGGCGAGGACTACGTCGAGAGCACGTTGATTCCGGCCGACCTGCTGAACCAGATGAACTGACGTGACCGGGCCGGCCGGCGCGCCGGCCGCCCCACCGTCGCCCCTTCGTCGACCGTGAGCCTGGCCGAAGACCTCGTAGGAGCAGCATGAGCGCGAACCGCACCACCGAACCGTCGGAGACGACCGTGTCACGCCAGGACGGTCCCGCGCTGCGGGTGACCGGTCTGCGCAAGGAGTACGGGCCGGTCGTCGCCCTCGCCGACGCCCGCCTCGCCCTCACCGGCGGTGAGATCCACGCCCTGGTGGGTGAGAACGGCTCGGGGAAGTCCACCCTGGTGAACCTCGTGTCGGGGACCGTCGCCCCCACCGCCGGATCGGTCGAGATCGCCGGGCAGGTGCTGCTGCGCAATACGCCCGCCGCGGCGGCGCGGCTCGGGGTGATGACGGTCTTCCAGGACGGGTCCATGCTCCCCGAACTCACGGTGGGGCAGAACCTGTACATCGGGACCCGGGCGGACCAGCGACCGCGCTACCACCAGGTGGACGCCTGGGCGCAGGAACTGCTGGAGACGAGCGGAATCACCGGGGTGTCGAGCCGCACCGCGACCCGGGAAATCCCGCCCGGCGACCGCCAGCTGATCGAGATCGCCCGCGCCGTGCACGCCCGGCCGCCGCTGCTGATCCTGGACGAGGCGACTTCGGCCCTGGACGCCTCGGGCGTCGACCGCGTCATGGACATGATCGTCCGCAGCGCGGCGGCGGGTTCTGCGGTCCTGTTCGTGACCCACCGGCTGGGTGAGGTGTTCCGGGTCGCCCACAACATCTCCGTCCTGCGGGACGGGGAGTGGCAGAGCACGGTCCCGGCGTCGTCGTTGAGCACCGGCGACCTGGTCGACCTCATGGCGGGGACCTCGGTGGGGCTGGACTTCCCCGTCCGCCCGGGGGTGCCCGCCGACGCCCCTGTCGTCCTCACCGGTCGTGGGCTCTCGCAGGGCAACCTCAAGGACGTCTCCCTCGACGTCCGGGCCGGGGAGGTCCTCGGACTGGCCGGTGCCGACGGCAACGGGCAGGGGCTGCTGCTGCGGGCGCTGGGGGCCAACGCCGGGGCGGGAGGCGTGCTGACCGTCGGGGACACCGAGCTGCGCTCACCGGTGGCCGCCAAGGCCAAGGGGGTCGTGTACCTGTCCGGGGACCGCAAGAGGGAGTCACTGTTCCCTACGCTGAGCGTACTGGAGAACCTCACCGCCGGGGTGCTGGGCCGGCTCCGGGAGAACGGTCTGGTGCATCCCCGACGGGAGCGCGAGCACGCGCGGGAGCAGATCCAAGCCTTCGGCATCCGGGTGGGGAGCCCGGCGCAGCCGGTGAGCTTCCTCTCCGGCGGCAACCAGCAGAAGGTGGCGATCAGCCGGGCCCTGTCCGACGCGCCCCGGGTCCTGCTGGTGGATGAGCCCACGCAGGGGGTGGACGTACGTTCCCGGATGGACATCTACCGGACGCTGCGCGCGGCGGCCGACGCCGGTTCGGCCGTCGTCGTGGTCTCCTCCGACGCCGCCGAGCTGGCTGGCATCTGCGACCGGATCGCCGTCATGTCCCGTGGCCGGATCATCACCGAGCTCGACGGCCCGACGGCGACGGAGGACTCGATCGTCTCCGCCTTCGCGGTCGAGAGCGAGGTGGTCGACCCCGCCTCGTCGGCAGCGGTATCGGCCGCGACCAGCGGAGGAAGCGTGCGCCGGGTGCTCCGCGCCCACGAGGACCTATTCCGGCTGGGGGTGCTCGCGGTCGTGCTCGTCGCCCTGTTCAGCTACGCCCAGGGGGTCAACCCGTCGTTCAGCTCCGCGGCCAGCATCTACAACATCGGCCTGCTGGCGCTGCCCCTCACGGTGGCCGCGGTGGCTCAGTTCTGGGTCCTCCTGGTCGGCGGCATCGATATCGCCGTCGGCGCCACCATGGGCTTGAGCCTCGTCGCGCTGTCCTTCACCGCCACCTCCGGCGGAGGTGCCATGCTCGCGGTCGTCGCGGTCGTCACAGTCGTGGTGTGCGGCCTCCTGGTCGGTGCCCTCAACGCCCTGCTCGTCGAAGGCGCCAAGATCGTCGCCGTAGTCGCGACGATCGCGACCATGGGCATCGCCGGCGGTCTGGCCCTCGTGCTGCGCCCGACCGCGGCCGGGCTGCTGAGCCCCGACCTGCTCACGTGGCTCACCCACCAGACCGGGGCGTTGCCGACCCTCACACTCGTCCTCGTCCCGCTGCTCCTGGTGGGGGACTGGTGCATCTGGCGCAGCGGCCCCGGGGTCCGGCTGCGGGCCGCGGGGCTGCAACCGAACTACGCCCTACGACTGGGCATCCCCGTCCGCCGGCTGCGCGTGGCCTCCTACCTGGCCTGCGGCGTCACCGCGGGCCTCGCAGGGCTGGTCCTGGCCGGCTCCGTCGGCACCGGTGAGGCCACGGCCGGCAACGACTTCACGCTGCTGTCGATGGCGGCCCCGGTACTGGGCGGCGCGAGCCTGCTCGGCGGGCGGGGATGCCTCTTTGGGTGCCTCCTGGGCGGGCTCCTGCTGGCGCTGTCCAACACGATCGTACCGATGCTCGGCATCTCTGACGCGTGGAGCTTCATGATCGTCGGGATCCTCACGGTGGTCGCGCTGCTGGCCTACTCGCGCGGTGGGGAGAACACCTCCGGGGTGCGCTCGCTGGTGATCCGGGTGCTCCGGCGGCCGGGCCCTGCAGGCGTCCCGTCGGGGGCGTGACCGGCATCGACCAGCGAACGTGTCCCCAGCGCGCCCCACCCACCTGTGCTCAGCGCCGACCGGCTCGCGGAAACAGGCGAGAAACACTGCCGAAACAGTGTTGTGCGACTCACGGCCACCAACGCCGAGTGGGCGCTGGAGCAGTTGTGAGCGCTCAACACCCGGTGCAGAGCGAACAGCGGTGATCGGTGCAGTCGTGATGCGCAGGAACGGTGGTACCCCCACTTTCGCGGTCGAAAGAGTTCTCGACCCGGTGCCGGAGCCCGATGACCTGCTCGTGGAGTCCGAACTCGCGGGATCTACGGATCAGACCTCGAGCTCTTCGCGGGGCACGTCGAGAAGGGAACGGGTTCTTGGTACCCGGTCGTCCCCGGCCACGAGTGGGTGGGCCGGGTCGTGGGGCGCGGCTGAGCCGTGTCCAAGATCGAGGTGGGTGAGCGCGTCATCGATCACGGCCCCCTGCCGGGGGACTTCTGGCTCGGGTTCACCTCGGACGGAGTGTTGGCCGAGCGCTTCACGATGCCCGCCGCCGCGTGCCTGGTGGTTGTCGAAGACGTCGACGCGGAACGAGCTGCGCTCATCGAACCGACCGCCTGCGTCGTCCAGGGCATCCGCCGGGCGGGCGGGGGTGGACGCAGGCCACGACGACCGCGGTCTGGACGTCGACGCTGTTGGTCGGCACCTGGACGTCACCGGGAGCGTTGTGGGCGCACCTGGCAGTGACGAGCTGAAACCGGATACGCTGCTGGAGCTCGGCGTCGACCTTCTGGCGCCCGCCGCCCTCGAAACGGCGATTCACTTCGGGAATGCGCACCGCGTCCAGGCCCGGGAGGTGGTCGAAGGTGCGAACGGGCCAACGTCCACAGCCGCCGACGAGATCCTGAACGATCGGGGGCGCTCGTGGTTCCAGACATCCTGGCGAACGCCGGCGGGGTGATCGTGTCGTACTTCGAGTGGGCGCAGTCGAACCAGACGTGCTGGTGGAACGCTGAGGCGGGCGAGTCTCGGCTGGAGACCCGGATGCTCTCCGCGTGGCACCGGGTCCTCCACTTCCCTCCGTGCACGACCCCACCCTCCGTGAGGCGGCGACGACCCTGGCCGTCGGGCGGGTAGCCGAGGCGCACCGGCTTCAGGGGTTCCACCCCTGACGTGCTCGACCGCACCTGATGAGGTGCTCGGTCTCCCCCATGGACCGGGTGTCCTCGCCGGGTACGGGTCAGGATGTGCGCAGAGGTGCTTCGTCCTCCTGAGGTGTCGCGCTGTCCTCAGGAGCGTCCCGCCGCTGGCGCCGCTCGGCCTCGGCCCATCGCAGACCCGTCTGGCAACGTGTGGTCCACGTGATCGATGTCACCACGTCCATGGTACCCATCCCCTCGTCGCTGAAGTCCGTGCCCGTTCCGCGCCGCGTGCGCGGGACCCGGGCGCTCGTCCTGACGTGAGCTGGAGGACCAGAGTAACCTAACGAGCGTTAGAAAGGCTAGAGGTTGCTCGCAGGGATCCACCCCGTCTCGAACGCACCGGGGGTGCAGTGGCGGGCAGCGTGGGACCTCCGACCGACCAGAGGTCGATGGCGTGACTCGGTACCGACATCCAGAGGTCCAGGCCGCGCTGGATCGAGCACACCGCGCAGGCTGACTGGCCCGGGCTGTCTGCGACAGAGCAGGTGATCTTGGAGACCTTCCTCCAACCGGCCGGCCGGCAGGGCCTGGGATCGGTCTCGATGCGGAAGCTGGGGTCTGTTCTGTCCGCGCAGGAGCCGAGCCTGTACGCGCACTTCCCGGGTAGTCGCACCGACCTCGTCACCCAATCGCTCGCCTGGCACGCGCACCGTTTCGCCCAGGACCTGCTCCCTGAGTTGAACTCCGTTGAGTCTGCGGAGGGGAGGTGGGACGGGGTGGTCCGGACCCACTTCCGACGCCAGCTCGCACTTCCGGGGAGCGACCTGTAGGACCTCATCATCCAGACCCACGAGCAGCTGGGGGTCCTGCCCCTGCAGCGCGCGCATACGCCCAGCGACACACCGCTTGCTACGAGGGGCTCTTTGCGGCGGTGGACGCAGCAGTGGGTATGTGACGTCCGGGTGAGCTGGCGAAGCTGGTGATGATCCTCCTGGGCGGAGCAGGCCGTTGGAACGACTGGTCCGAAGCGCCTGAGGGCCTGACCCGGCTCGAGGACCGTGCTGTGACGCTGTGCCGGTGGTTGCGGGGGACAGCACAACGGGGAGAGGGACCCCTGCTCCCATTCCCCGAGCGCTCGTGATGGTGCGGTCACTCCTTGACGAGGGGGGCTTCTTCCTCGGCGGTGGTGCCGTCCTGACGACCCAGGCGGGCGTACCACTCCGGCCGGGCGGAGCGGTAGTAGAGGGCGACCCCGCAGCCGGCGGCGACGAAGGCCAGCAGGACGCCGAGCATCCAGAAGTACTCACCGGGGGCCCCACCCACGAGCAGGTCAAACCGGACGACGGCGAAGATGACGACCGCCGCGAGCCCGACGAAGGACAGGATCGGGGCGATGGACACGTTCCAGCGGGACTCACCAGCAGGGCGTCCGGTCCGGGCGAACCACTTGACGACAGCCAGACTCACCAGAGCCATGAGGATGAGGACACCAGCGGTACCGACGCCACTGCCCGTGCCTTGGAGGAAACCGGGGTTGTCAGAGAACACCGCGAACGGGGCGACCATTACCAGAGTGATGATCGCGGTGGCCAGCGAGGCACGGTACGGGGACTTGTGGCGCGGATGCACCGCCGCCAAGGTGTGCGGTAGGGCGTGGTCGGCACCCAGGTTGAACAGGTACCGGGCCGAGACGTTGTGCACCGAGAGCACCGAAGCCAGGGCGGACGTCGTGACGAGCAGGACAGCGACCTGGGAGACCGCAGGAGCCACGAAGGTGGACAGGGCGTCGTGGAACATGTCGCCGGGGGCGCTGGTCGATGTGCCCTGGGCCTTGTCCGGACCGTAGGCGAGGATCAGCGAGTAGGCCGACACCGCGTAGAAGAGTCCGATGAGCAGCACGGAGATGTAGGTCGCGCGCGGGATGGTCCGGTCGGGATCCTTGACCTCGTCCCGGAAGAGCGCCGTAGCCTCGAAGCCGATGAAGTTGCCGAAGGCGAAGAGCAGAGCCATGCCGGTGCCGCCGTTGATGAACGCTGACGGGTCGATGGGGGCTGCAGACAGTCCTTCGGCCCCTCCCTTGGCCAGGGTGAACACGTTGAAGACGCCCACCACGATGATCTCGAGGACCATCACGATGCCGAGGACCTTCGCCGACAGCTCCACGTTGAAGTGGCCCAGCCCGGTGACGATCACCCAAACGACTAGGGCCCAGACCCACCACGGGGCGGACGGTCCGTGCAGGATGCCGACCAGGGCGCCCAGGGACGTGCCGGCGAACGCGTAGATGCCGGCGGTGATGGCCAGGTAGGAGATGGTGGCGAGATAGGCGCTGCCGACTCCGAAGACCCGACCGAACCCGAGCGAGATGTAGGTGTAGAACGCGCCTGGGCGGGGGATGTGCCTCGTCATCGTCGTGTATCCGACGGCGAAGATCAGCAGGACGACCGTCGCGACCAGCCACGCGATCGGTGCGGCCTTGCCGACGAACCCGATGGCGAAGGAGATGTAACCGGCGACGGTGACTAGGGGAGCGGAGAAGGCCAGCACGCTGAGAACCAACGAGGTCGTCCCCATGTTCCCCGATAGCCGCGAGCCGTCCTGGGGCGGCGTCCGGTGGTGTACGGCACTGCCGGGTTCAGCTGAGGTGTTGCTCATGGTTCCTCCTAGCGGCGGGTGAACGTCATCGATCACGCGTCGCGGTCGTCGGTGGGCTGCGTCGATCACCGGTCGCCACCCGCATCGGTGGGCAGCGCTTCCGGCCGAACCTAACGCTAGTTAGACTGAAGCGGCAGGAGGTTACTGATTTGTTACGCGTGTGAAAACTCCGCCAAGGAGGAGACTGGTCTCCTCGCGTGAGGGTGTAGGTGAGTATGCGTTGCGAGACAACGGTTGAGGTTGGAAGCGCTCGTTGACCCCGCCTTTTCCGGACTCTGTGCCGTCCAGCAGGGTTAGTCGATCGAGACAAACGGGGAGGTGTCTTTTGGTGAAGGCGACAGGCGATGGTGACGCCGTGAATGGCGAGGGCGGCCGCTCGGTACGGACAGCACTTCCCGCCGCCGAAGGCACCGGGGGCGCCCGCCGCTGGCCTCCTGCCCAACGTCCACGTCACGGTCGAGCCGCGATCGGTGAGCGCCAGGCTGCCGGGGCTGCCTGCAGTGTCGGAGCGTGTAGGGCCCGAGCACCCAGGTGGGCGCCGTCGTGCTCGTGGCCTCACCCGACCGTGCACGAGCAGGTCGACGGGCGTCGCCGGCCGCCAGGTCGACGTCCTGTCCCGGTCGAACCGCGGTGTCAGGCGGAAGGCACCGGTGGGCGACGAGCGATCGCCACGGGCAGGAGGGCGTCATCGGCTACGGCTTCCTCCAGCAGGAGACCGGCGAGGTGCACGGCACGGTTGGCGAGGCCTGGCAGTTGCTCATCGTCCCCCGTCCACCCGTTCCACCGGGTGGCACCTTCGAGGAGGGTCACCACGATGCTCACCGGCGGCTGCGCTGAGCGCACGCCCATCTCGAGCGCGGCCGCGACGAGGATTCTCTCGTGCAGCTCCATCAGCTGGTCGGCCTCCGCCCGCCCCTGCGGTGGCAGGGTGCCGGCCATGCGGTCGGTCGCGACCAGGAGGTCTCACAGGCTGCTCTCCGGGAGCTGGAGCTGCCGGCCAAGGTGGACACGGACGATGGCGTCCCAGTGCTCGCGCGGGGTCACCGCGTCGGTGACCGCTTCGAGCAGAGCCGTACCGAACTCATGGAAGCTCCAGCGCAGCGACTCGACGACGATCTCGTCCCGACCCTGCGGGAAGTGGGCACAGATGCTAGGAGCCTGCACGTTGACCGCACGTCCGAGCATGCGCATCATGACTGAGGAGACACCGTGCTCAGCAGCCAGGCGCAAGAAGGCCCGCAAGATCCGTCACCGCGACTCCGTCTGCCGGGTCGCATCCACCTGGGCGAGGTGCTGCGCCAGTCGATCACGCGCCTCAAACGTCGTCGAAGCCTTCGTGGAGCACGATGCTCGACGGCGGTCGGCGCAGGCTCGTCGAGCCGCCCGCTTTTGGACCGGTGTCCGGTGACGGCGTCACCTGACCCGACTGCAGAGACGATGACGGCACAGGGACACCGGAAGGAAACCATCGCGGACCGCCAGCGCCGGGTCTTGGACGACGTCCTGCAGCAGATCGGACGGTCGGGCGCAGAGGGGGTGACCCACCGCTCGATCACACGGTCAACAGGGATTCCTCTGGGCTCGCTGACCTACTACTTCAACAGTCGCGACGCGATGCTGCTGGCTGCGTTCGAGCGGTGGGGTGTCCTTGCCGTACGCCGCCTGGAAGAGGCCCTGTCGAGCCGGGCGGGGCAGGAGCTGGCGACGGTGCTGGGCGACTACGTCGAGCAGGAGCTGCGGGTCGTCCCCCCAGCCGTCGTCGTGCGGGCTGAGCTGTTCGCCGCCGCCCTGCGTGACGAACGGTTTCGCCGGGTGGCGGAATCCTTCACCTTCGGTGTGCTCGCAGCATTGCGGACCCGGCTGGGGGCGGAGGAGGCCCTACTGTGCCGTTCCGTCCTCGACGGGGTGCTGCTGCACCGGAGCGTGGACGTCGAAGCGGTGCGTGAAGTGGTCCGTGCCGTCGTGGGGGACCTGGAGCGCAGCGATACGCCCCGGTGACCTTGACGTCACGGAATGTGACCAGGCGCCACCGGTGAAGAGTCGTCCTGAGTAGTTCGTGATCGCCAGGTAGGTCACGACGGCCAGGCCGAGCGCGGACAGCAGCGGCGCCACGAGCGTCCCTGCGACCGACTCCGACGGGTCCGGGTGGCGGGGAGTAGGCAAGTGCGGCCATACTGGTAGCAAGAAGCAACAGCAGGACCACCAAGGTACCTACACCGCTGGCTCGGGCGCACAACAGGGCTGGGGACGTCCCCAGCAGCGCGAGGACCACGATCAGGGCGGCCCACAGCCCGCCGACCTGCGCCGCTGAGACGCGCGGTGGTCCATGCCACGGGTGGACCCGACTTGGGGACCGGGGCAGGACACGGTCCCGAGGGAGTAGAGGTAGCGTCCAGACACGTTCTGGACGGGGAGCATGGACGCCAGGATCGGCGTCATGAGCAGACGCATGACGACATCCACGACGGTTTTCCCGACGAGGTGCGGTCAACGCCGTGTTGAAGAGACCGGACGCGTCCCGCGTCGCTGCACCCCGGACCTCGCCCGCACCGGAGAAGGCAACGAGGCCCACGCCGCGACGGCGGAGGAGAGGCCGATCCCTCCAACGGCGACGGCCGTCGCCCGAGGGGTCGTACGTCGGGGATCTTCGACCTCCTCCCGGTAGATCACCGTAGCCTCGAAACCGAAGAAGCTGCCTATCACGAACAGCAGGGCGAGTCCGATGTTCGCGTCGCTGACCCACGGCAGGGTCAGGTCGCCTCCTCTGCGACCGGCGCCGTACCCCGTGACGAGCGACACGACGCCGAAGACGACCACCACGACGACCTCAAACACCATCACCGCGCTCAGCACCTTGGTAGACACGTCGATGCGCCGGTACGGCAGCGCCGTCACGCCGGCGACGATGGCCAGCGCGATCCAGTACCGGGGGATCGAAGGACCACTCAGGCCGACGACGTAGCCCTGGCGCGTGACTGCGAACAAGGCCGGGGCGGAGAAGCCGATCGCCGTGTAGCCGAAAGTGGCCAGGAACGCATCGCCCAGGCCGGCGGGCTCGCCCAGGCTGGCGCAGACGAAGGAGTAGAAACCCCCGGGTTCTCTACCTTCCGTCCCATCGTGATGAAGCCACCGAGATGAGGATGCAGAACAACGTCTGCAGGAGGTGGATCGCAGGACCGGTGTTGCCACTGTACGTCAAGAGCACGGAGATGAAGCCTGCGGCCGTCGACAGGGGCGCCGAGAAGGCGAGCACGCCCATAACCAGCTCTCCAACACCCAGTTCACCACGCAAGCGGTGAGCACCACCGTCGACCGGTGTCCTCGACCCGGCCGCTCGGCCAGTCCGGGTGTCTGCTGACTCGGCTGCCATGCGTGCCTCCTGCTGTCCGACCCCGGCGCTGGTCGTCCGAGGAGCAGGATCGATCGAGACCTTCGACCCCGTGGCAGGGATCCGCCCGGGAGGCTAGGCACGAACGGTGTACGCCAACCGTCCTGGTCCGGGAAGGTTGCTGGGGATCAAGGACGACGACGGGCCAGGAAGTGGACGACGTAGGACGTCCACCCCTGGTGGCTCGTGCCCAGGCCTTCGCCGGTGTCGCCGTCGAAGTACTCGTTGAACGTGATGTGGTCGCGCCACAGCGGGTCGTCGGTGGCCTCGATCCGCTGCCCGTCGGCGGGGCGGCGGCCGTCGACGGGCCTGAACAACGAGACCAGATCGTCCTCCAGGTGCCGCGCAGCTTGAAGGAGGTCGATCCGTTCCCCGGAGCCGGGCGGGTACTCGACGGTCACGTCGTCGCCGAAGAAGCGCCCCAGTGTCCGCAGCCGGTCGGTGAGGATGATGTTCACCGGGAACCACACAGGGCCGCGCCAGTTGGAGTTCCCCCCGAACATCGGCCCGGTGGACTCACCGGGTTCGTAGGCGATCGACCACTCCTGTCCCTCGATCCGAGTGCTGATCGCGGCGCTCGCCGCCGCCGACAACGAGCGGATGCCGTGCCTGGACAGGAACTGGTTTGGATCGAACATGCGGTCGAGGACCCGCTGCAGCCGGGGCTTGTCGACCAGGGAGAGGATCGACTTTTCACCGTCCTCGTCGACCTTGGTCAGCAGCGGCAGGGTCAGGTCGGGGCGGCGCTTCTGCAGCCAGCGCAGCCGGGCCGTGAGGTCGGGGGTCTCCTCGGCGATCCAGGACGGCACGTCGGTGGCGCCGAGGATGGGCAGGAGGCCGACCATGGACGGCACGCGCATGGGTTCGGCGGTGCCGTCGGGGTGCAGCAGGACGTCGTAGAAGAAGCCGTCCTCCTCGTCCCACAGGCTGGTGTCGGTGGCGCCGAAGCTGGTCAGGGCCTGGGCGATGGACAGGAAGTGCTCGAGGAACTTCGTCGCGGCGTCCTCCCAGGCGGGGTCGTGCCGCGACAGCTCCAGGGCGATCTTGAACATCTGCTGGCAGTAGAAGGCCATCCAGCTGGTGGCGTCGGACTGCTCGAGCCGGTACCCGGGCGGCAGCTCGGCGGAGCGGTCGAACAGGCCGATGTTGTCCATGCCCAGGAAGCCGCCCTCGAAGAGGTTGGACCCGCTGGCGTCCTTGCGGTTGACCCACCAGGAGAAGTTCAGCAGCAGCTTGGTGAAGACGCGGACGAGGAAGCCCTGGTCCCGGTAGCCGTCGAGGCGGTAGACGTGCCAGGCGGCCCAGGCGTGGACGGGAGGGTTGACGTCGCCGAAGGCCCACTCGTAGGCGGGCAGCTGCCCGTTGGGGTGCATGGACCACTCGCGGCACATGAGGACGAGCTGTTCCTTGGCGAAGTCGGGGTCGACGTGGGCCAGGGGGATGGCGTGGAAGGCGAGGTCCCAGGCGGCGAACCAGGGGTACTCCCACTCGTCGGGCATGGAGATGACGTCGGCCAGGGACAGGTGCGTCCAGGCGACGTTGCGGGCGCCGCGGGCCTTGCGCGACTCGGGGGCCGGTTCGGTCTCGGGGTCGCCGCCGAGCCACTGGCGGACGTCGTAGCGGTAGAGCTGCTTGGTCCACAGCAGCCCCGCGTAGGCGCGCCGGGCGATGTGCCGGTCGGAGTCGGACAGGGCGGGGTGGATGACGTGGTCGTAGAACTCGTCGGCCTCGGCCTGCCGGTCGCGCAGGACGGCGTCGTACCCGGGCCCGAAAGTTCCTGTGGTTGGCACCTGGGAGGAGAGTCGTAGACGCACGGTCACGGTCTGACCGGGCAGCACCTCGTCGAAGGCGTACCAGAAGGCTGCCTTCGTCCCGCGCTGCGCCGGGTTGATGGCCCCTCGGTCTCCTCCCACGATGCGGCGGTCGACCCCGTCCTTGGTGTACTTCGTCGGGTTGCTGGCCGCGCCGAACAGTTCGACGAAGTTGGTCTCGTTCTCACAGAACAAGACGTCTGGATGTCCCTCGGCGCTCACGTGGTAATTGCCCAGAAAATCGTGCCGGCAGTCGACGGTGACGTGGTTGGGCTCTCCGATCTCCTGTCGTTCTGCTCGTGCAAGAGTGCCGCGGCGGCGGTCCCAGCCCCAGGCCCAGGTGTTGCGGAACCAGACCTGCGGGACGAGGTCCAGGGGGGCGGGGTCGGGTCCGTGGTTGGTCGCCGAGACGACCATGCACAGGTCGTCGGGCCCGGCCTTGGCGTAGGTGACCTCGACGTCGAAGAAGCGGTTCTCGTCGAGGACCCCGGTGTCCCCGAGCTCGTACTCGCGCTCGTCGCGCCCGCGGCGGGCGTTCTCCTCGCGCAGCTGCGCGTAGGGGAACTCGGCCTGCGGGTAGCGGTAGAGCCACTTCATCCAGGAGTGGCTGGGGGTGCCGTCCACGGCCCACCAGTACTCCTTGGCGTCCTCGCCGTGGTTGCCCTCGCCGTTGGTGAGGCCGAAGAGGCGCTCCTTGAGGAAGGGGTCCTTGCGGTTCCACAGGGCGACGCCGAGGTTGAGGAAGCCGAAGCGGTCGCAGACGGCCCCCAGGCCGTCCTCGCCCCAGCGGTAGGCCCGGGAGCGCGCCTGGTCGAAGGGGAAGGCGGTCCAGGCGTCACCGGTGGGGGTGTAGTCCTCCCGGACGGTGCCCCACTGCCGGCCGGAGACGTAGGGCCCCCACAGCCGCCAGGGACCGTCGGCCCCGGGGGACTCGGCCATCCGCGCGTGCTCGGCGCTGCGGTGCTGCGGCTCGTTCATTGGATCGTCCGAAGAGTGCGGTGTGACTGCCATGGTGAGACTCCAGGTGATGAGAGAGCGTCAGGTGTCAGTGGGATCCAGCCTGATGCACGCGCACGCGTTAACCATTGAGGGGCGCCGGTGGGCTCCCGTGTTCTGAGATGTCTTGCGGTCGCCGGGACCGCACCGCAGGAGCGAGGAAGAAGGCGGTGATGACTGCGCCCAGGGGGACCAGCATCGCCTTGGCCAGGCCGAAGTGCTCGTCGAGCACGCCCAACAGAGGAGGACCGACGAGGAAGGCCATACAACCGACCGTTGGGACCAGGGCCACCGGTGCAGCGGAGTCCTGGCCAGAGCTCCCCGCGGCTGAGATGACGATCGGAAAGGCAAGGGAGGCGCCGGCGCCCCACAGCACGACTGCCGCTAGTAGCGCAACCTGGCCGTGGCCGAACGACACGAGGACGATGCCGCTGGCGGCGGCCACCGCGCTGATCCGCAGTACGGGTGCGCGCCCGAACCGGGAAAAGAGAGCGCTACCGGAGAAGCGTCCTACCGTCGTGGTAACGGCGAAGATGGTGACAGCGCGCGAACCATCCACCGGGCGAAGTCCAAGTAGATCCACCACGAGCAGGGGCAGCCAGTCGTTCGCGGTGCCTTCGGCTGAGGCCAGCGCCAGCAGTCCGATGAGCAGCAATCGGCCGCGCTTCAGTGCTGGTGCACGTTCTTCCGCAACGTCCCCACCGACTGCCGATGGCCGGCGCCCACCATCGATCGAGACAACGCGAACGGTTGAGACCAGCACAGCCATGATCATTGTGCCGACGATCACGAGCTCAACCTGCTCCGGGACGTCGACAGCGGCCACAGTCAATCCCAGACCCGAGCTGGCCACGGTTCCCACGCTGTGGCAGCCGTGTAGGAAGGGTAGCAAGGGACACGCTCGAGTGGACTCGACCAGAGCCCCCTCGACGTTGACGGCGATCTCCGCCGCGTCCATCCCGAGCGCGAAGAGCACTGGAGCTGCTGCCGTCTGACCTGGTCCGACCATCGTGCCCAGCCCGACCATGGGCAGGCTGGCGGCCCTCGTGGCGATCCCAGCCAGTACCACCCGTCGGGCCCCGAAGCGGGTGATGAACGGACTGGATGACATGACACCGACCATCGAGCCCATCGACAAGCCGCCGCCCACGAGACCCACCTCGCCGGTGGAGGCTGCCAGCAGGTCACGGATGTTCGAAGTCCGGGCGACCCAGGACGACAACGCACGTCCGGGCAGCGCGAACAGAGCAGCTAAGCACCTCCAAGGTCGTCGGTAGAGGGCTTGCACGTCGCGTCCTCCGGCGTCCTAGGCCTTGGGCGGCGCTGCTGCTAATGCGAGCAGTGTCACTAACGATCGTTAGGTTACATGGTGTGTTCAAGATGACACTAGGAGGAGTAGGCGACTTGAGGGGAGTGACGATCTCGAAACCCTATGCTCCTAACGATTGTTAGGGTACTGTGGGCACTGGTCGATGACGACTGTGGTGCACACGGCGCTCCTCAACGACTCTGGTTCCATCGGGAGGCGGACGTACATGCTTGACGAATGGACAGGTGCTGCGCGAAAGGATTCGGCGCCGCAAGCGGGTCACTTCGGGTGGAGACGTCGATGAACTTCTTCGAGGCGCTGATGTACACCACTCGGGTACGGATGGGACTGGCTTGGGTGGAGCGCGACGGCGACCGGCAACGGCTGGCAGAGCAGGCACGGGGGGACGGGGCGACCCCTGAAGCCGCCTCCGCTCCTCAGGGCGCCGCTCCCCGCGGTGAACAAGCTCGCTGAGCTGACACGGCTCACGGCAAGGGCCAGTCGGGTCCGCCGCGTTTCTGAACGCGCACTTCGGCGATACGCCGAGGACCGTGAGGTCCATGACGAGAGATCCTCCAACAGCGGGCCTCACGACGAGGTCGGGAGTTCCCGGTAGCAGATCGACGCGCAGGCCAGTTGCAGTAAGCCCAGACGTAGATCGGCTCGAGCCCCGTAGCGGGTGCGTAGCCGTTTGAGCTGGTGCAGCCAGGCGAAGCCGCGCTCGACGACCCAGCGGATGCGGCCCAGTCCCGAGCTGTGGAGGACGCCGCGTCGGGCGATGCACGGGGTGATCCCGCGTGCGCGTAGCGCACGACGGTAGATGTCGTGATCGTCACCGCGGTCAGCGGACAGGTACCGCAGGCGCGGCCGGCCGCGGACACCGCGCACGATCGGGGAAGTGCCGACCAGAGGCAGGAACTGGGTGACGTCATGACGGTCGGTGCCGGTGAGGGTCACGACCAGCAGGACGCCGTTCGGGTCGGTGGGAAGGTGGTACTCAGATCCGTTGCGGGTACGGTCCACCGGTGGAGAGCGGGTGTGGTCCTCCTGAGGGCCCGTACGTGCGAGCCGTCCACGACTGCGGCGTCCAGGTCCAGCGTGCCGGCGGCGCACAGCGCGGCCATCGTGCGGTAGTCATCCGAGGTGGTGGAACCGGCGCGGTGGGCGTGGGGGCAGCGGTGGCTGCACTCGCTGCCACAGCCCATCGGGCACCAGCTGCGCGACTCGCTGCAGCATGGCCTCGTCGGTCATGCCGACCAGGCTGCGACAGCCTCAACAAGCTCACGACTCACAGTCAAGTGAGCTGCAAGGCTTCCTGCAGGTACCGGTAGGCGGTCTTCACGTTGACGCTGTCGTCGTGGGCCAGGTCGGCAACCGTGACGCGTTGACCCATGAAGCGCAGCAGCAGGAGCGCCTGCGTGAAGCAGCCCAGTGCCCGGCGGCTTCGGCGTGTGCTGATGCGGGTCCGGTGGGCGAACAGCAGACCGGCCGACGGCCTGGACCAGGACGCTGGGACGTCGAGGCTGGTACGAGAGGTGAGCACACAGGGTTCAGGTAGGTGCGGCGGATGGGGCTTGATCGCCTCGATTGTCTCGTCCAGGCCCTGTGCACCCCGGCGCCTTCGGTTCCCGGCCCGGAAGGTGCTGTCACGCGGTTGCTGACAACATCCAACAGGCGCTGACAACCGTGCGTGTTGCGTCGGGGTGGCCTCGCCTCTAGGCCCGGTAGCTCCTCGCGGCGACTCGGCAGCCGTGTTCGCTGCGCGCGGCGCAGAGCGACTCGACTGCCAAGTCCCGTCACGTCATCGGATCGACGAAGGCCACGATCAGCACTGACGTGGGTCGAGCGCCCGCGGCCAGGCCGGGGCCGATCGCAGGCCTTCACCGGTCGCTCATGGACGCCTTCTCTCCGCCTTCAGCGCCTTGACCTCCCCACTATCGGTGCAGCTGAGTCAGGGTCTTCAAAAACTCCTCTGGCCGAGATGATGGCCTCAGGAGAGTACTTGGAACACTGGGTCAACCTCGAGAAGCGCCTAGCGCGAACTGTTCGCCATGAAACGTCGACAACTGGACGGCCAGCTCCGCCACGTGCATCGTTGCGCACCTCCGTATCTAGCTTCATTCGAGCAGTGCCGCCTCAGCCGTCCGCCGGCCTGGCCAGTCCGTGCAGGCCACCGAGCCTTGTAGACCGTCTTGTCCATGATTACCGACGCGTGATTGCAAACCGCCCGACGACGGACTCCGACGACGAGGGGGTGATCACAGAGAAACGTCCAGTCCTTCACTCGCGGGCGGCACCCGTCGACTCGCGCACGATGAGCTGGGAGTGCTGCGAGGTCAGAATGGGTTCCTTCGCCCCCCGCATCACGGCCATCAGGCGCCGAACTGCGTCGTGCCCTTGCCTGCCGAAGTCGATGCGCAGTGTCGTCAGCGGCGGGCAGATGTACGCTGCCTCCGGGATGTCGTCCACGCCAGTCACGCTGATGTCATGAGGCACACGGAGACCGCGTTGGGTCACTGCCAGGATCGCCCCCAGAGCCATTTGATCGTTGGCGGCAACGATGGCGGTCACCGCTTCGGTGTCGAGAAGGCGTGTGGTGAGGCGGTGCGCGGAGGCGGCCGACCAGTCACCCTCCAGTATCAGCGCCTCGGGCAGGTCCGCTGCCCTCAGCGCCGCTTGCAGGCCCCGGACGCGGTTGCGCGAGGCTGACCATCCAGCGGGGCCACTAATGTGGGCGATCCGGCGGTGACCTAGGGCATCGAGATGGCTCACGAGGGCAGGAAAACCGGCAGTCGACAGCTGAGTCGGCTTTTGTGCAAGTCCATCGTCAGCTTCGTCGGCGGTCACGGCGGGAACGTCGAAGTGCGCATGACGCAGCGCGTGTGACATCTCGTCAGTCGCCGTCAGGACGAGCACCCCGTCGCACTCGCTGGCCTGCACACTCTCGAGGGCTGACTCCACCGCGGTGGTACTGGCGAGATCTAGACTGAGGATATCGAGAACGTAACCCAGGTCACGCGCGGCCACACTGGCCCCTTGCACGATCTTCCTGGGCCCGAACTGATCGATCTGGTGCGTCAAAGCCACTAGCCGCTGCGACCGACCCGTCCGCAAGGTCCGGGCCGAGCGGTTGGGACGGTAGTCGAGGAAGGCTAGAGCCTGCTCGACGCGTTCACGGGTCTGTGGGCGGATGCCTGCATAGCCGCTGAGGTAGCGGCTGACTGTCTGGTGCGACACTCCCGCTGCCTTGGCGACGTCGTAGATGGTCGCCGCCTTGGTCGGGATCTCCAGGTCAGTCGACTCAGCGCCATGCGCGGGTCCTGGGGACGTCGGTGACATCGGAGCTCCTGATGCGACGGGATAAGGAGCAGAGATGCTACAGCCGACGGTGAATAACGGTGCTATGGCCCGCAAGACCGGTGCGAACGTGCCCGTTGGACGGGCGAGCCGAGGGCCCACCCCCGAGGGGAGAACCAAAAGTCTCGATCGAGTAACGCTCCTTGTTATCGACAACATGGGCGTCTACAGTCGAAACGTCTCGTGAGCCCAACGATGAAGTGAGCCCGCTTCCATGACTGACTCCAGCAACGCCGGCGCCCCCTTCGCCGGCCTGCACCTAGGGGTGGCGTACTACCCCGAGTACCACCGCACCCCGCGTACCGACCGGGACCTGTCCCTGATGTCGGACGCCGGCATCACGGTCATCCGTGTCGGTGAGTCGGTGTGGTCCACTTGGGAGCCGCGCGACGGTGACTTTCACCTCGAATGGCTCACTCCCGTCCTGGACGCCGCTCACGCCCGCGGCATCCGCGTCATCCTAGGCACCCCGACCTACGCCGTGCCCCCCTGGCTGCAAGTTTCACACCCTGAGCTCGCCGGTGAGCGCCGGACAGGCCAGCGCATCCCCTGGGGAGCGCGCCAGGAAGTCGACTACACGCACCCGGCTTTCCAGTTCTACGCCGAGCGGGTCATCCGGCAGATCCTCGACCGGCATGCGACTCACCCTGCAGTCATCGGCTTCCAGGTCGACAACGAGCCCGGGCTGGAGCTGTTTCACAACCACGCCGTGTTCACACGGTTCGTGCGCTGGCTCAAGGCCCGGTACACCGACGTAGCCACCCTCAACGAGGCTTGGGGCTTGACCTACTGGTCACACCGTATCGATGACTGGGCCGAACTGTGGCGCCCCGACGGCAACACCTTCCCGCAGTACGACCTGGCCTGGCGAACCTTCCAGGCCGAGCAGACGCGTGACTTCATCCGCTGGCAGGTGCAGATCGTCGACGACTACCGCCGCCCCGAGCAGTTCGTGACCACCTGCCTGCAGTACCCGCGCCGAGGCCTCGACGAGCGGACAGTCACTGAGCCGCTGGATGTCGCCGCCGGAAACCCGTACTACGGAGTGCAGGACCACTTGGAGATCGGGGCCACCAAGAAGCAGCCGAACTACTGGACGACGACTGGAGTCCCGGGCCTGATCCGACAGGCCGATCGAATCTGGGCTTCGCGGCAAGCCCGCTACCTCGTGACCGAGACCAACGCCCAGTCGATCGGTACCATCGATGAGACGTTGCCGCCGTACCCGGGTCAGCTGCGGCAGATCGCCTGGACGTTCGTCTCCCGCGGCGCCGCGATGATCGAGTACTGGCACTGGCACTCCTTGCCCTACGGGGCCGAGACCTACTGGGGCGGTGTCCTGCCGCACAGTCTCGAACCCGGCCGCATCTACACCGAGATCTCCCAGATCGGTGCCGACTTCGCCGCGGCCGGGGTCACACTGGACGGTTACCGGCCGCAGGCCGACGTGACCCTGCTGTGGTCGACCCCGAGCCGGTTCGCGCTGCAGTTCCAGCCGCCGTTCCAGACCGACGGTCAAGCCGATGAGGAGTCTTACGAGCACCTCATCGACGCTTTCCACCGCGGGGTCGTCGACTCCGGCCGCCAGGCCCGAATCCTCCACGTGGAGCAAGCGGAACGCCTCGTCCTCGACAGCGGAGTCGAAGCTCTCGTTCGGGACCACCCCATCCTGGTCGCCGCTGGTACGCACTGCCTCAGTGATGCACAGCTTGCGATTCTCAGGCAGTACGCCCGAGCAGGTGGTCATCTCATCCTCACCCCGCGTAGCGCCTACGCCGACGAGGAAGCTCGAGCCCGGGTCGCAACCGCCCCCGCCGGACTCGACGGCGCGGCCGGTGCCCGGTACGAGGAGTTCTCTGTCATCGATGCGGAGGTGCCCGTGAGGTCCAGTCACCCGGCGCTATCCTTGACCGAAGACGCCAGCGCCCGCTGGTGGATCGACGGACTGATCACCACCGGTGCTCAGGAACTGGCCCGGTACCAGCATCCCCGGTTTGGTGATTTTCCTGCCATCACCACGCATGAATTCGGAGCCGGCCGGGTCACCACTGTCGGTTGCGTTCCATCCCCTGCGCTGGCAGCGGCCCTGATCGAATGGGCGGCGCCGCCCCCCTTGGCCAGCGCTCTGATCACCACCAGTGCGCCGGCCATCACCATCACCTCCGGGGAACTGCCCACCGGTGCGGTGGTGGTCACCGTCAGCAACTGGGGCTGGGGAAGCGCTGAAGTCCGCCTGGAACGCGCTGCTCGAGATCTGCTCGACACAACCAAGCACCACGATGGTGAGCAGGTCAAACTCGACGGCTGGGGAGTCCGCGTCTTCGTGTTCCAGCCTGGCTCGTGAGCCGCGGTCTTCCCTGACCCGATGACCGGCTGCCGTTCCACCGCGGCACCGACGCTCTTCGCTCCACCCACCCCACGACCTCCTCCCCTGCCCGCGCAAGGCAGCGGCAGGAAGACTCAAGATCACATGCCCAGGCCGAACGGGACCGTCCGGTACCGAACCGCCTAGTGGTGTGACCAGGCCTGCCTCCGCTGGCTCGCGGTTGAGACAGGTAGACCCCAAGATCCCACCTCGATGGAGAGATGATGAACCTCACCCGCCGATCGGCTGCTCAGCTGCTTGCCGGCAGCGCTGTCACCGGTCTCGCGCTCGCCGCGTGCTCCGACGGCAGCAACAACGAGACCGCCGCGCCGGTTTCCAGCGCCGATGCCGAAAAGGCGTTGAACACAGAGACGCAGCTCACGTACTGGACATGGGTGCCTGACATCGACAAGGAAGTGGCACTCTTCCAGGAGAAGTACCCCAAGATCAAGGTCAAGGTCGAGAACGTGGGGCAAGGGCTGGCGCACTACCAGAAAGTGCGCACCGCGTTGAAGTCGAAGGAGGGCGCGCCCGACGTCGTGCAGATCGAGTACCAGTACATCCCCTCGTTCACCGTCACGGACTCCCTGTTGGACCTCGCCCCACTGGGCGCCACGGACCTTGCTGGTGACTACGTCGGCTGGGTGTGGGAGCAGGTCAGCCATGACGACGCGGTTTGGGCGATTCCCCAGGACACCGGTCCCATGGGCAACCTCTACCGCAGTGACATCCTCGAGCGCGCCGGCATCACCACTCCACCGGAGACCTGGGACGACTACGCCACGGCCGCAGCGACCGTGCGGTCCGCGACCGGCTCGTACATCAGCAACTTCCCGACCAACGACCCTGCGCAGATTGTCGGCCTTCTCTGGCAGGCTGGCGTCAAGCCCTTCGGCTACGACGGCGGCCAGGGCGTCACCATCGCGGTCAACAGTCCGGACGCCAAGAAGGTGCTGGCTTACTGGCAAGACCTCATCCAACGCGATCTGGTCTCTGTCGATGCCGACTTCAACGACGCCTTTTACCAGGGTCTGAACTCGGGGAAGTACGCGGGTTGGCTGACCGCGGCATGGGCCCCGGTCTTTCTGCAGGGAACGGTCGAGAAGACGAAGGGCTTGTGGCGCGCCGCACCACTGCCGCAGTGGTCGGCTGGACAGAACGCTTCGGGCAACTGGGGAGGGTCCTCGAACGCCGTGCTGGCGACGACGGGGAACCGCATCGCGGCCTACGAACTGGCTAAGTGGATCAACAACGACGACGCCTCCACGCTCATGCTGGCCCAGGAGCAGTCCCTGTTCCCCGCGTCGACCGCAGTGCTCGAGGACACGACGTTCACGGGACAGGCCGTCGACTTCTTCGGGGGTCAGCAAGTCAACAAGCTGTTCTCTGACATCTCGAACACCGTTGACACCGACTTCCAGTGGCTTCCGTTCACCGACTACGCGTACTCGCAGTTCAACGACATCGTCGGCAAGGCGATCGGCGCCAAGGGCGACCTGAGCGTTGCACTTGATTCTTGGCAGGCGGCCCTCGAGAAGTACGCCAAGGACCAGGGCTTCAGCCTGAATGGCTGAGCTGGGGGCGACTCCGGGGAAGGCTCGCTCGTTCAAGCAGCGGACGGGCGTCCTTCTCCGGGAGGTCGTCACTCCTGTCTAGGGACGACGAAAACGGCAATCTACTGCTGCGTCGTCAGGAAGCTCCTGACGGACGACCAACTCCACCCCGAACGCCATCCCGAGCGATGAGGAAACCATGAGCACGTCCAGCGCCAGGATCCGCACAGGCGCGGCACACCCCACTCCTCGTGCGCCAGTGCGGCGCAGGAGGCTCTCAGCGGCTGAACGGCGCCGCGCCACGGCTGCCTACCTCTTCCTTGCCCCCTTCTTCATCGTGTTCCTCGTGATGCTGGTCGTACCACTGGGCTACTCCGGGTACCTCAGCCTCTTCGAAACGAAATTGGTCGGCGGGACGGCCTTCACCGGGTTGGAGAACTACCTGACCGCGGTGACCGACCCCACCTTCTTGGCGGGCGTGGGCCGCATGGGCCTCTTCCTCGTCGTCCAGGTGCCCGTCATGTTGGGATTGGCGCTGTTCCTGGCCCTGGCCCTGGACAGCGGGCGAGCGCGCGGCGGCGGCGTTCTCCGCTTGGTCTACTTCGTGCCCTACGCCGTTCCCGGAGTGGTAGCGACGATGATGTGGGGCTACCTCTACGGACGCGACTTCGGTCCCATCGCTCAACTGTTCGACGCGTTCGGCGCCTCCCCCCCAGACTTCCTCGCGCCCGGAACGGTCTTGGGCTCCATGATGAACATCGTCACCTGGGAGTACGTCGGATACAACATGGTCATCATGTACGCTGCCTTGCGGACCGTGCCCGGTGAACTCATGGAAGCAGCCGCCATTGATGGCGCCGGTGCTTTCCGCCAGGCGTGGAGCATCAAGATTCCTGCCATACGACCTGCGATCGTGCTGACCGTCATCTTCTCCATCATCGGCACCTTCCAGCTGTTCAACGAGCCCTCACTGCTGCAGGCTCTGGCGCCCAGCGCGATCTCGAACGGGTTCACACCGAACTTCTATGCGTACAACCTGGCTTTCGTGAACCAGGACGTCAATTACGCAGCAGCCGTCGCCTTCTTGCTCGGTTTGGTCATCGCCGCCATCTCCTACATCGTTCAGCTGCGCGTCAACCGCGCCGGCGCCGCGTCCTGAAGCGAATCGTGAGTATCATGAACACCACGTCCTCCTCTCCTCTGACCTCAGCTGGCACCGGCCCAGCCGATTCCCGGGCCGGCACCAGCAGGGCGGGGCGTCGTTCGAGCAACCGCCTGCTCACGATCTTGCTGTGGATGGTCGCGCTCTATTTTCTTCTGCCCTTGGTGTGGTTGCTGATCGCCAGCACCAAGAACAATGCCGATCTCTTCACGACCTTCGGCTTCTGGTTCGGCCAGGACTTTTCTTTGTGGAGCAACCTGCGGGACGTGTTCACCGCTCGTGACGGCCTCTTCCTGCGATGGTCGTTGAACACCGTCCTGTACGCCGGCGTCAGCGCCGGGGGTGCCACCCTTCTCGCCACGACGGCTGGCTACGCCTTCGCGAAGTACCGCTTCCCCGGCGATCGGATGCTGTTCAGCATCGCCCTCGGCGCAGTGATGATCCCGCTGACCGCATTGGCCCTACCCACTTACCTGCTGTTCAACGCCGCCCACCTGACCAACACCGTGTGGTCCATCATCCTGCCCTCGCTGGTCAGTCCCTTCGGGGTCTACCTCATGCGGGTGTACGCCGCCGATGCGATCCCCGACTCCCTGCTGGAGGCGGCCCGTGTAGATGGGGCAGGGGAGTTGCGCACCTTCCTGCAGGTGTCCGCCCGATTGCTGGCGCCAGGCATGGTGACGGTCTTCCTGTTCTCGCTGGTAGCCACCTGGAACAACTACTTCCTTCCCCTGATCATGCTGAACACCTCCTCGCTGTACCCCTTGACCGTCGGACTGGCTCAGCAGCAGGCAGCCAGCGCTGCGGGGGGCGGCTCCCAAGCCCTCTTCTCCACAGTGATCACGGGATCGACGGTCAGCATCATCCCTCTGGTGATCGCCTTCATCTTCTTGCAGCGCTACTGGCAGAGCGGACTGGCCAGCGGCAGCGTCAAGGAGTGACACCTGTCAACGTCGGGCCGGTCAACGCCGGCATGAGCGGTCCAAGGGCGCGCTAGCGTCCGAGCCGACGGCGACGGACCGCGTCTCGACAGCGTCCATGCACCAGCACGGACGTCTACACCACCTCGAAGGAGAGGCAATGCGAGCACGAAACACCGCCCGAGTGGTCGGAACAGTGGCTGCGGCCGCCGCCTTGATGGCCGGGACCAGCCTGTCGGCGCAGGCGTACGCCCCGACCCCTCAGACCATGTACCAGCTGCCGCAAGGGGCGAGCTGCTTGAAGGGAACCGGAAATTGCCTCGTCTACCCCAAGGCGGCCCAACTGCCCAGCGGTCGCTTGGTCGCCTCGTTCGAGAACTCACAGGTCCCGTCCTCCGGAACGGCCGTGGGACAGACGCTTCCCGTCTACAAGAGTGATGATGACGGCACCAGCTGGCAGTCGCTGGGCAGCATCCAGGCACCGGCGTACATGAGCTCCGACCCGTCGGTCGCCAAGTACACCAGCAACTGGACCAATCCCTACCTCTATGTCCTTCCGCAGGACGTCGGCCGGCTGACCAAGGGCACACTGTTGCTCGCCAGCGTGGTGTCGGGGGAAGACAAGTACTACACCGACCAGAAGGCTGGGAACCCGAGCTGGGTACCGAACAACGACGGTGACCGTCAGGACGTCGCCATCGCCCTGTACTCGAGCACCGACGGTGGTGCCACCTGGAGCTTCCAGAACATCGTGACCACCGGGGGCTGGCAGGGCGGAAGCGCTGGGGCCATCGGTCAGAACATCGCCAAGGCCAACACCTCGGCGCAGGTGGATCCTGTGTGGGAACCCTACCTCTTGGTGTACAACAACCAACTGGTCGCCTACTACTCTGACGAGAACGACTACACTGGCTACAACACCGCGACCGGCGCTGTCACCCTCGACACTGCCAACGGGACGGCTCGGGATTCATACGGCCAGATCCTGGCGCACCGCACCTGGGACGGCACCTCCAACCCGTGGAGCGCAGCTGTCGCGGACGTCGTGGGCAACACCGACGACATGGGGAGCGGCAAGACCCAGATCGGCGGGGGTCGGCCGGGCATGGCCAACGTCGTGCAAACTTCTGACGGCAAGTGGATGCTCACCTACGAGTACTTCGGCGGCGGTGACGGCGTCCATTACAAGGTCGCCAACGACCCGCTGTCCTTCTGGGCGACCGGTGGAGCCGGGGGCAGCAACATCAGCGCGCTGCCGGTCAGCGCGGGAAGCCGCTCCCTCAACGCTGGCGGGAACCCGGTTCTCATCCGACTGGGTGATGGACGTCTCGCCTACAACGCGGGAAGCAGTGGTGACATCTGGGTCAACGGCTCGGGCAGCAGCACGGGCACGTGGACGCAGATGCACACCACCTTCCCGGCCGGGTACAGCCGTAACCTCACCTACGACAGCAAGACCGGACGGGTCGTCATCCTGCACGCGGTGTGGGGGAGCGCTACCGCCGGAGGCGCAATCACCTACGGGGAAACCGACCTGGGCAACTCGGCCGGTACTTACTACCGGATCACCAACAAGGCCACCGGGCAGGTGATCGGTACCGGCGGAAACACCACCGACGCCGACCTCGGCAATGGCAACACCCCCGACGTGCGCCTCGAAGCCGCAGGGAGCGCGCAGAACACGGCTACCGCCCTCTGGCACGTCCAGGCGAAGAGAGACGGCTCCGTGGCCCTGCTCAACAAGGCCAGCGGACGGTCCGCTGCCGTGTGGACGGGCAACGCGACTCGCGGACAGCAGATCGGCTCCTGGGTGGATGACTCCGCAGCCGGGCCGTTCCGAATGGTGACCAAGTCGAACGGGCTCGTCTACTTCCAGTCCGTGCAGAATCCGGGACTGTACCTCACGGGTTCTGCGGCGGGAGCGGGGTTGACTCTGCAGCCGTCGGACAACGGAGCCGGCTACCAGGACTGGACGCTGACCGCGCAGTAGAGCGGTTGTGGCACGGGTTCAACCAGCCCGTGCCACAACGCAACTCGCGCCGCGCACCTCGGGACCAGCTACGACTGGCGGGCCGCGGACCGTAACGGGCTCCAGTGCAACCAGAGACGCATGTCCTCAGGCGCGACGGGTGGCAGGTACAGCGGTGCAACACTCCACTGTCCGCGAGCAGCCGATGTCGAACGCTGCGATCTTGAAGGCGTTCCAGGTCCGTACGCAGCGACATCGGTCCGTCAGAGCATCGCCGTATCGAGCGATGCCGTTCAGGAAGCGGCCCCGAGCGTCGACACGGTTCTTCCTCATTCCTCGGTCGTGGTGAGGACGGTAGATGGCAGGGCCATCCGGGAGGCACCGCCAGTCCTGTGCCGCACGCCTGCTGAGGCGTCCATCAACTACTGGCCTGTCCAGACCCAACGGGGAACCGCTGCGAACTCCACCTGAACAAGAAGGAACGGTAATGGGGGAAACCGGCCGCCGGTGGGTCGGTCGCGTCCTTCGCGTCGACCGGCGCCGCCGGCGCGTCGGGGGATACCGAGGAAGCGAGGTCGTGGCGTTGAGCCAACCAGGCCGCCGGCATGCGGACTCCCTGTCTGCCGCGGTGAGCAGCGCCGACGTCGTCAGGATCGATGAACCGCCCAGAGGCGGACCGCAAGTGTCATGCGCACAGCCCGCGGGGCACGTCCAGCCTCAGCCGATGGGCGAGGTGGCGAGGGGAACGCTCTTCACCCTCCGGTCGAGGGTGGAGGTGTGACCTTCCACGTCGGTTCCGCTCGCGCAGCGAGCATGTGCGCGGCTGCGGCGCGGATCGGCGGGTGATGGGATCGGGTCCGGTGCGTGACGGGACTGCGTGTCCGAGGGTGCACGTTCGCATCATCGACCTTCGACCACCTCTTGGTGAGGGCAGGAGGACGTGTCGGGACGTGGACGCGACGGCGGGGACACGAACGGCCACGTCCTTGCCGTTGACCCGGTTCACCTGACCCTCGACCATCCGGTTGGTGTCTCGGCGCCGCCACGTCGCCGTGAGTATGAGGGCAGGAGGGCATGGACGGCACCGGAAGCTGATGCCGTCCGTGGCCTGCCCGGCTCGGCGTTCCCGGGACCTTGCGCCTCGTGCCACCTGCCTACCAAAGGCCGCTGAGGACCAGCCGGCCCGGCGGATCGGTTCTTCAGGCTCGGCCGTGTGGTCGCGCTCAGATCAGGTGGGTGCGCCGTCACCGACTTCTAGCAGGGCCGTCGCTAGAGCTTGGTCGCAGATGAGAACATCTACCATCTTGCCTCGCATGGCGCTCCGCACAGCCTTGGCCTTCCCAATCCCGCTGGCGGCGACAGCGACGGTGGTCACCCCGCGCACCTCGGTCAGATCCAGGGAGATGAGTCGTCGGTGCAGACCAATGTCAGCCTGACGACCTTCGGCATCGAAGAATCGTCCCGCCAACTGCCCCACGACGTTGGCGCGTTCAGCTTCTTCGATCTCCGCGGTTGTGGCGTGAGCGCGTTCGATGAACAAGGCTGTGGTGCCCTCGGGAAAAGCGCCCACTCCGACCAGGCAGACGTCGGCCGAACGTGCCGCGTCAAGCGAGCGAGCTACCTGCGGTTCGCTCAAGAGCGCCTCAGCGTCGGCAGCGGTGGCGGCGAAGGCGGGAGCGTTGAAGTAGGTGTAGCGGCCTCCCAGCTTCATGGCGAGGTCGCGGACCAGGTTGTGACCCGAGCGGTTCGGTTCGTCGCTCCACTCCCCGCCCAGCTGCACGACATGGGTGTCGATGCGGTGCTCGAAGCGGGCTACGTCGACCACTGTGCGAACGGTGCTGCCCCAGAAGAGTCCAAGGGTCTGTCCGTCCAACAGCTTACTCCCCAGCCAGTCGGCTGCCGAGCGGGCCACGGCCAGCATGCCGGTCTCCTGGGACGGGGCGTCGAAGTACTCGCCGGACGTTGCCGCCACGATGAACTCGTCAACACCGTCCTGGCCGAACCGCGCCCGCAGGCGCTCTTCCAGCAGGAGGTCGCGCTGGATCGGGTGCACGATCTCAAAGCGGATGATGCCCTTCTCCCGTGCGGAGCGCAACAAGCGCGAGACGTTGGAACGGCTGGTGTTCAGACGTCGGGCGACTTCGGCCTGCCCCAGATCTTGGACGTAGTACCAGAACGCCGCTTGAGCAAGACGCTCTGGACTCACCGGCTGGGGCATGTGTTCCTCCTGACGTGCCGCCGAGGTACGTGGTGGGGATCCACGGTGCTTCCGGTCAGCGCTCTGTCCACGATAGCCACCGCCCGCTGGACTCTGCTCGCGCGTTCAACCTGCTGGAGTCACGCCAACGACGGGTGCTGCGCAGCCTTGTAGATGAGTGATGACTATCCGCAACGGGCGTGATGCAGAGGGCGACGGTTGCTAGTGGGTGCGTCAGGCCCTTGACGTGAGCGAGCACACGGGTCAACCTGAGTCAAGCGCACGAATGTGCGGACGTGCACATCGGTGAGGATGAGGCGAACAGCATGGCAGTCATGGGTCTTCCTGAGCTTCTTGCCGACGCGGCCAAGGGCCGCTATGCGGTCGGCTACTTCGAATCCTGGGACATCTACAGCCTCGAAGCGACGATCGCGGCCGCCGAGGCCGAGCGGTCCCCGGTGATCATCGGCATCGGTGGTCTGTCCGCCAACCACGAGTGGCTCTCTAGCGTGGGAGTGGAGTTGTACGGCGCCGCGTGCGCCGCCCTGGCCCGGCGTTCGTCGGTTCCCACCGGTATCCTCTTCAACGAGGCGGAGAACTTCACCGAGGCCGCCGCGGCCCTCGGCGCCGGGTACAACTCGGTCATGATGCACACCCAGGGCTGGTCCTGGGACCGGCTCATCGCCGACACCGCAGCGTTGACCGCGGCGGCCCACGGCTTGGGCATCACCGTGGAAGGCGAGGTCGGCGCCCTGGCCGAGATGAGCATCGACGGTCAGATCGACACCTCAATCGGGGCCATGACCGAGGTTTCCCAGGCCGTCGACTTCGTCAAGGAGACCGGCGTCGACTACCTCGCCGTCGCGGTCGGGAACGTCCACTTCGTGACCTCGGACTACGTGCCGACGATCCGGGTGGACCGCATCCACGAGATCGGTGAGTCCGTGGACGTCCCGTTGGTCCTGCACGGCGGTTCGGGGACGCCGGCGGACCAGATGCAGGCGGCCATCGCCGCGGGCATCACGAAGATCAACGTGGGGACCCGGTTGAAGCACGTCTTCGGGAACGCGCTGCGCGAGGCGGTCGGCCCCGACAGCGGCAACGACCCGAACCTGCTCTTCGGCTCCCGGCTACCCGAGGACGTCAACACCCGCGCCGGGCAGGCCCTGACGACGGAGATCCGCCGCCTCATGCAGGTGTTCGGATCCTCCGGGAAGGCGACCCGATGACGGAGAACTCCCTGGACACCATGCCGGAGATGACCCCCGAGCAGCAGTCCGCGGTCGAGGACCACCTGCAGACCCTGGTAGTCGTCGGCAGCGAGGACCACTCCGCAACCCTGACCCGGGTGGGCAAGGACGCCGCGCTGGCGATGTTGGAGCGGATGGTCGTCATCCGCCAGTTCGAGCAGATAGCCTACCTGCGCTTCCTGCAGGGCGAGATCCCGGGCACGCTGCACCAGTCCCAGGGGCAGGAAGCCGTCGCGGTGGGCGTCTGCACGACCCTGCGCGACAGCGACTGGATCACCTCCACGCACCGCCCGCACGGGCACGCGCTGGCCAAGGGCATGGAACCGTCCGCGGCCATGGCCGAGGTCTACGGCCGCGAACCCGGCTGCCTGGGTGGACGCGGGGGGTCGATGCACCTGGGTGACCCCGCCATCGGGATCCTGCCCTCCATCGCGATCGTCGGCGGGGGCATCACCATCGCCCCGGGGCTGGCGATGGCGCTGCAGCACCGCGGCGGTGACGACGTCGTCGCCTGCTTCTTCGGGGACGGGGCGGTCAACGAGGGCGCGTTCCACGAGGGCGTGAACTACGCCGCGGCGAAGAACCTGCCGGTGGTGTTCGTGTGCGAGAACAACATGTACGGCGCCTCCACGCCCTTTCACGAGACCACCCGCAACGTCGACATCGCCTCCCGGGGCGCCGCGTACGGCATCCCCAGTGAACAGGTCGACGGGATGAACGTCCTGGCGGTGCTCGAGGCCTCCGAACGCGCGGTGGCCCGAGCCCGGGCCGGCGAGGGTCCCACGCTGCTGGAGTTCCTCACCTACCGCTACGTCGGGCACAGCCGGGGCGACTCACGCGGCTACCGCACGAAGGAGGAGGAGAAGTTCTGGAAGGACCGCGACCCGATCGACCAGCTGAAGGACTCGCTGGTCGAGCGTGGCGTGGCCACCCAGGAGGAGACCGCCGCGGCCGTCGCGGCGGGCAAGGAAACCATCAAAGCGGCCTTGAAGTTCGCTCAGGAGGCCCCCAAGGCGGCTGCCCAGAGCGCGCTCGACCCGTTCGCCATCTTCGCCGCCCCGGGGCAGTCGCACGGGATCGCGCCGGTCCTGGCCGACGGCCCCGAGGAGCGCAAGCTCAGCATCGCTGACGCGTTGAAGGAGGGGATCAGCGAAGAGATGCGGGCCGATGCCTCCGTCGTCCTGCTGGGTGAGGACGTCGGCGTCCCCGGCGGCTTCGGGGGAGCCTTCGGCATCTACCTTGGCCTGGCCGAGGAGTTCGGCCGCGACCGGGTCGTCGACACCCCCATCAGCGAGAAGGCCATCATGGGGGTCTCGATCGGGGCAGCCATCGGCGGCATGCGCACCCTGCCGGACCTGCAGTACGCCGATTTCGTCTTCGAGGGCATGGATGAACTCGTCAACGAGGCCGCCAAGCTGCGCTACATGTCCGGGGCCCGGCTCAACATTCCGACCGTCTTGCGCTGTCCAGTCGGGGCCACCCAGCGCGGGGCGCAGCACGCGCAGAGCCCGGAGAGCTTCTTCATGCACGTGCCGGGCCTGAAGGTCTTGTGCATCTCCGACCCGTACACCGCCAAGGGCGGGATCAAGGCAGCGCTGCGCGACCCCGACCCGGTGCTGGTCTTCGAGCACAAGCTGCTCTACGGCTCCAAGAAGCGGCAGGAAGCGGGGTCGATCGACACCCGGGCGTTCGTGCCCGAGGGAGACTACGCCGTCGAGGTCGGCCAGGCCCGGTTGCGCCGGCCGGGCAGCGACGTCACGGTGCTGGCGACCTTCACGCAGCTCTACGCGGCGCTGAGCCTGGCGGAGGAGCTGGCGGAGGAGGGGATCAGCGTCGAGGTCATCGACCCCGTGTGGTTGTCCCCCTTCGACTGGGACTCGCTGCTGGAGAGCGTGACCCGGACCCGGCGGCTGGTCATCGCCCACGAAGCGCACCGCACCGGCGGCTGGGGCGCCGAGGTCGCGGCCCGCGTCAGCGAGGAGCTGCACGGGCACCTCGCCGCCCCGGTCCGCCGAGTGGCCAGCAAGGACGTCCCGATGCCCTTCGCACCGTGGCTGGAATCGGCGGTCCTGCCCAGCCGGGACGACCTGGCCCAGGCCGTCCGCTCGGTCCTCGCCGACCGCTGAACCCGATTCGTCGCACCGAGGAGAGGAACCGCATCATGGCCGAGGCGATCATCATGCCGGAGTTGGGACAGACCGTCAGCGGCGGCACCATCGCCGCCTGGCTGGTCGAGGAGGGCGCGTCGGTCGAGATGGGCGACCCGTTGCTGAGCGTCGAGACCGACAAGACCGAGCTCGAGGTCGAGAGCGTCGCCGAAGGGGTTCTGCTCAAACAGGTGTTCCCCGCCGGCAGCGAGGTCGAATCGGGTACCGTCATCGCCTACGTCGGCGAAGCCGGCGACGACGTCCCTTCCTGAGGAGGAATCGCCGGACGTGAGGGGGGCCCGGTGCCCTCTCGATGGTCCGGCGGGGCGGCCGCCGTCGTCACGTCACGTCCGCGCGTCACGGCGGCCAGCGCACCACCCGGCGGAGCTGCCGGGCCCACAGCCCGACGTCGCCGCCGCCCAGACCGGCCGGCGGCGCCCGGGCAACGCCAGGCACCCGACAGCTGTTCCACCCACGTGCCACCACGCACTCGATGAGGAGAGCCTCATGGCAGCCCCACACCTGCTCGGCATGGACTTCGGCACCGGCGGTGCCAAGGCCTGTGTCATCGACGACCAGGGCAAGGTGCTGAGCTACGCCTTCCGCGAATACGCGATCCAGCACCCCCACCCGGGTTGGTCCGAGCACGACCCGGAGACGTACTGGCGCGTCACCTGCGAACTCACCGAGCAGGTCCTGCGGGAGGCCTCCTGCCTGCCCCAGGACATCGCCGGGGTGGGCGTGTCCAGCGCCGTGCCCTCCATGGTCCTCGTCGACACACACGGCGACCCCGTGGCCCCGGCGCTGAACCTCATGGACCGCCGTGCCACCGCCGAGGTCGACATCATCCGCGATCTCATCGGCGAGCCCACGCTCGACGCGGTCACCGCCAACCGCATCGAGGACCACCCCAGCCTCGTGAATCTGTTCTGGTTCCAGCGCAACCGTCCCGACACCTATCGCCGAGTGCACAAGGCGCTGACGATCGAGGGGTTCATCGTCTCCCGCCTGACCAGGCAGTTCGTGGTGAACCGCAGTTCGGCGGTGTTCTACGGCGTCGCCTACGACATCCGGGGCGGTACCTTCCGCCACGACATCCTCAACAAGCTCGACATCGATCCCCAGTTCCTGCCGGACGTCCACGACCCCACGGACGTCGTCGGGTCCGTCACCGCGGCGGCGGCGGCCGCGACGGGGCTGCACCCGGGGACGGTCGTGGTCGCCGGTCAGGTCGACTGCAATGCCGGCTGGATCGCCGGCGGGGCCGTCGAACCCGGCGACATGCAGCTGAACCTAGGCACCAGCGGGGTGCTGGGAGTCGTGCACCGCAACGTCGACTACCTGTCCTCGCCCGACGGGTTGCGCATGGTCAACATCCCCTACACGACCTCGCCGCAGGACACCTACTCCGCGGTCGCCGTCACCACCACGGGGGGACAGGCCCTGCGCTTCCTGCGCGACACCTTCGCAGCCACCGAGGTCGACGTCGCGCGGCAGTTGCACGTCAGCTCCTACGACGTGATCACCCTCCAGGCCCGGGACATCCCGCCGGGCAGCGAGGGCCTCATCGTGCTGCCCTACCTGATGGGGGAGCGCTCCCCGATCTGGGACACCGCGGCCCGCGGTGTCGTGTTCGGGTTGTCGCTGCACCACGAGCGCGGGCACATCTTCCGGGCTTTCCTGGAGGGGGTCGCCTACGCCCTCTTGGACTCCCTCACCGTCCTGACCCGCAGCGGCCTGAGCATGAACCACCCGCTGATCTTCAACGAGGGCGGGGCCAAGAGCGAGGTCTGGCGGCGCATCATCACCGACGTGTTCGGCGTGCCGACGGCGCTGGTGAAGAACCGGACGGGCGCCCCCCTGGGGAACGCGATCCTGGCCGGGGTGGGCACCGGCGTCTTCCCCGACTTCTCCGTCGCCCGGCGGGGGGCCGTCTACATCGAGCACCTCGAACCCGACCCGCAGACGCACGCCCTCTACGCCGAGTACTTCCAGCTGTACAAGAAGGTCTACTCCCAGCTCTCGGGCAGCTTCCAGGATCTGCAGGCGCTGGTCCGCACCACGACGAACTAGCCCTCCCCGGCCCGCCGTCATCCGCCCACCGATATAGAGGAACTTCAATGACGAGTCTTCGCAAATCCGGTCAGGCCTCCTGCAGCGCGTCCGGTTCCGGCGGGGTGCCGCGCCGCTCCCTCCTGAAGGGGATGGGCCTGGGCGCCCTGAGCCTGCCCGCGGGGGTGGCGCTGGCCAGCTGCAGCGACCCGGCCGGCAGCGGCACCGCCGGAGGCGCACCCGCCGGGGACGCCAAGGTCGTCCTGGCCTCGGTGCCCACCACCACCAACGAGTACTTCACCCTGTGGCAGGCCGGTGGCTCCGAGGCGGCCGAGGCGCTGGGACTCACCTACCGCATGCAGAGCTACAACGGGTCCTCGGCCACCCAGATCGAGCAGCTGCGCTCGGCCAGCACCGCCGGCGTCGGCCAGGTCGTCACGTTCCCCATCAACAACGACGCCGTCCGCCAGATGGGGCAGAGTCTGTCCGGGCAGGACATCAAGCTGGTGACGGCCTTCGCCGCCACGGCGTGGATGGTGCCCGCCGAGACGATCTACGGCAACGATTACGTCACGCTCTTCACCCCCCGCGAGGTGCTGGGGCAGAAGGCGATGAGCGAGGCGGTCTTCGAGGCCATCGGGGGCTCCGGCAACGTCCTGTACCTGCAGGGCGCCCCCACGAACCGAACCAGCCTGCTGCGCGAGAGCGGATTCGACCAGGCCGTCGCCGCCTACCCAGGCATCAAGGTGCTCGACCGGCAGAACGGCAACGAGAACGGCCAGGACACCCGGCCGGTGGTCCAGGCGTGGATGTCGAAGTACGACAACATCGACGCCATCATATCGCACAACTCCTCCTCCGCGCTGGGTGCGGTGTCGGTGCTGGAGGAGGCCGGCAACACGCACATCAAGGTCGGCGGCACCGACGAGATCGCCGTCATGCTCGACAAGCTGATCTCGGGCCCGAATGTGGTGGCCTGCCAATCGATCTTCGGCATCTGGCTGGGCGGTTACGGCGTGGTCCGCAACTACGACGCCATGAACGGCGTGCCTCACGACCCGGTCGAGGAGATGATCTTCCAGGACTCCCTGGTGATCGACACGCCGGATGCTGCGAAGGAGTACAAGCGGATCACCAACCAAGGGTCGACCGGCTTCGACTGGAAGGCGATGTCGCGCCATTTGAACCCAGACGCCTGGGACTCGCAGGTCGCCATCGCGCCCATCGACCCGGTCCCGTTCTTCGAGCAGGATCTGAAGGCCCCCAAACCCGCGGACTACTCCTTCCCCGACGCCCTGCAGAAGTCTTTGGACGCTGGCAAGGTCCAGTCGATCGGGGCCGAGTACCAGCAGCACGTCAGGAAGAACCCCTACGCAGCGGCGATCAAGCTGACGAGCACGGGCAAGACCGTGTTCGGCATCAGCTACGACGCCTGATGCCGTCGGCCGAACCCCCGCTCCTGGAGGTCGAGGGGCTGGGAAAGTCGTTCAACGGGGTGCCCGCCCTCAGTGGTATCTCCTTCAGCCTCCAGGTGGGCCAGGTCCTCGGGTTGGCCGGTCACAACGGGGCGGGCAAGTCGACCCTGCTGAACCTGCTGTCGGGGGTCTTCGCCCCCGACACGGGCCAGATGCGGATCTGCGGCCGTTCCTACGCCCCCCGGGGTTACGGAGACGCCACCGCCACCGGGGTGTTCCGGATCTACCAGGAACTGTCGGTCATCGACAACCTCACCGTCGCCGAGAACATCACCCTCGGGTCGGAGCGGTACGTGCGCCGGGCAGGTTTCCTACTGCCCAGCGTGGCCCGCACGCGGGTGGCGGAGTTCTTGGCGTCCATCGCGCTGACCGACATCGAGCCGCGCCGCCGGGTCGGTGACCTCTCCATGGCCGAGAAGCAGCTCGTGGAGATCGCCAAGGCGTTGTACATGGCGCACCTGAGGGGTTTCGAGACGCCTGTCCTGTTGCTCGACGAGCCCACCAGCGGGCTGACCCAGTCCCAGGTCGACTTCCTGGAAAGCCGGGTCAACGCGATGCGGCACCGGATGGGCGTGATCCTCACGACCCACCGCGGCAGCGAACTGCTCGACTGGAGCGACCGGGTCCTCGTCCTGCGCGAGGGGGTCGACGTGGGCGAACCGGACCCGGCCACGACCACTCCGGAGGAGCTGGCCGAACTCATGGTCGGGGAGGCGCGCGTCAACACGTACACCCGCCTGACTGACCGCCCCGACGGCGAACCCGTCCTGGAGGTCCGCGACCTCGACCTGCCCTCCCTCAGCGAGGCCTTCGACGTCACCGTTCACGCCGGGGAGGTGGTGGCTTTGGTCGGGGAGTCGGAGGAGAAGTCCGACATCGTCCGCTGCATCGCCGGCCTGGACCACGCCGACGGGGGCACGATCTCGGTGGGGCAGCACCGGCTGCGCCACGACGTCCGCGCCCACCTGGCCGCCGGCATCCGCTTCGTCCCGGCCGACCGGGGCGGGGAGGGGCTGGCGCTCATGCACCCGGTCCGGACCAACCTCACCGCCGAGGCCATCGCCGTCGAGGGTCGCGGCGACCTGGCCCGCCGTCCCCGGGCGGAGGTGTCGTTCGCGCAGGAGCTGGTCGAGCGGTATAGCGTCAAGGTGGCCTCCCTGGAGCAGCAGGCCGGGTCCTTGTCGGGCGGTAACCAGCAGAAGCTGCTGGTCGCCCGCGTGCTGTCCGACCACGCCCGTGTCGTGGTCCTCGACAAGCCAACCCGGGGGATCGACGTGCACGCCAAGTCGGAGATCTACCGGCTCGTCGTGGAGGCGTCCGGTCGCGGGACCGCCGTCGTCATCGCCAGCGACGAACCCGAGGAACTGCTGCCAATCTGCGACCGCATGGTCGTGCTGCGCGATGGAGCCGTGCGGGCGGTCTTCGACTGCCGCAACGGCCAGAACCCCAACCTCAGCGAACTGGTGTGAACAGCTCCGAGCCCAGCGAGGGAGACACCGTGAGTACCCCCACCGCCCCCACCGTCCCACCGACGGCCACCCCCTCCACCCGACGCGGCAGGAGCGCCGACGCCCGGCGCAACCGGGACCGCGTGCAGATGGCCCTGCTGGTCGCCGCTCTGGTCATCCTGCCCATCATCTTCACGATCATGAACCCGCAGTACCTGTCCCCCCGCAACATCGACAGCATGCTGCGGCAGACCTCGGTGCTCCTGCTCGTCGTCGCCGCGGGCACGGCCCCGATCCTCATGGGCTGCATCGACCTGTCCGTGGGGGCGCTGCTGTCCGTGACGGCCGTATGCGCCGGGCTCTTCGCGCAGCACTTCGGCCAGTGGTCCGTCGCGCTCGCGCTGCCCCTGGGCCTGCTGCTCGGGGCCCTGAACGGGTTGATCGTCTCTTACCTGAGACTCCCGTCGTTCCTGGTGACGTTGGGTACGTCCTTCGCCCTCGGGGGCGTCGCGCTGCTGCTGTCGGGAGGGTTCCCCGTCACCCTGCCCAGCGGTCCGCTGGACGCCTCCTTCCGCCAGAGCGTGGGCGGCGTCATCCCGCTGCCCCTGATCTACGCGCTGATCCTGTGGGGGCTCGTCATCGTGGTGCTGCGCCGGACGGCGACCGGCCGCTTCATCTACGCCGTCGGGGGCAACGAGCGCTCGGCCAACGTCGTAGGGGTCAACATCCGGCGCGTCAAGAGCATCGGGTTCGCCGTCAGCGGCCTGTGCTGCGCCCTGGCCGGGATCCTCGTCCTCTTCTCCACCACGGCCGCCACCCCGGACATCGGCAACGGCTACCTCCTGCCGTCGATCGCGGCGATCGTCATGGGTGGCACCCCGTTGTCGGGGGGCCAAGGCGGTGCGGCCCGCGGTCTCATCGGGACCCTCATCCTCGTCGAACTCACCAACGGCATGCTCATCATCGGCCTGGCCCCCGCGGCTCAGCAGATCGTCCAGGGTTTCGTCGTCATCCTCGCCGTGCTCTTGACCTTCGACCGGCGCAGCGCGGCGGTCGTGAAGTAGCACCGCCCACCCGTCCGCAGGGTCAGTCAACAGCGTCGCAACCCAGGTAGGAGGACCTCGCATGTCCGAGCAGGAACCGATCCGGGAGCAGCCCGTCGCGGCCGACCCGGCGCAGGACCGGGGGCACGACGTCGTCGTCCTGGGGGGCGGCAGCGCGGGGTACGCCTGCGCCCTGCGCTGCGCCGAACTCGGCCTCAGCGTCGTCCTCGTCGAGGGGGACCGGCTGGGAGGCACCTGCCTGCACTCGGGCTGCATCCCCACCAAGGCGCTGTTGCACGCCGCCGAGGTCGCCGACGCCGTGCGCACCTCCGAGACCTTCGGCGTCGTGAGCGACTTCGGTCACGTCGACGTCGCGAAGCTGCACGCCTACAAGGACGGAGTCGTCCACCGGCTGGCCCGGGGCTTGGAGCACCTCGTGGCGGGCCGGGGGATCGAGGTGGTGCCGGCCGACGGCGTCCTCGTCGACGGACCCAGCGTGGAGGCCGGGGGACGGCGCTACCGCGGTCGGCACGTGGTCGTCGCGACCGGCTCGCAGAGCCGAAGCCTGCCCGGCATCACCGTCGATGGCCGGCGCATCCTGACCAGCGAGCACGCGCTGGCGCTGCCGACCCTGCCGTCCTCGATGATCGTCCTGGGCGGGGGAGCCATCGGGGTGGAGTTCGCCAGCCTCATGCGGTCCTTCGGGACGGCCGTCACTCTCGTCGAGGCGCTGCCCCGTCTGCTCCCCCAGGACGACGCCACCGTGTCCGCCGCGTTGGAGAAGGCGCTGCGGCGGCGGGGGATCAAGGTCAAGACGAGGACGAGCTGCACGGAAGTGGAGCCGACCCAGGACGACGTGCGGGTCGTCTGCTCCGACGGTTCCGAACTGCGCGGGGAGGTTCTCCTGGTGGCGGTGGGACGCGGTCCCCGCACTGCCGGTCTGGGTCTGGAGGAACAGGGCGTGCAGACCGAGCGCGGGTTCATCCGCACGGACGACCGCCTGCGCACGAGCAACCCGCGGATCTACGCCGCCGGCGACGTCGTCGCCGGACTGCAACTGGCCCACCGGGGTTTCCAGCAGGGCATCTTCGTCGCCGAGGACATCGCCGGACTCGAACCGGCCGTGATCGACGAGAGCGGCATCCCGCGGGTCGTCTACTCCGACCCGGAGGTCGTCTCGGTGGGGTGGAGCGAGGAGCGGGCGCGCGAGCACTTCGGGGCCGGGGAGATCGACACCCTCACCTACGAACTGGGCGGGAACGGGCGCAGCCAAGTCCTCAAGACCGCCGGGCTGGTCAAGGCGGTGCGGTTGCGCGAGGGCAGGATCCTTGGCCTGCACATGGTGGGGGCGCGGATCAGCGAACAGGCCGGGGAGGCGCAACTGGTCGTTGACCTCGGCCCCGACGTGCAGCGCCTCGCGCAACTGGTCCACGCCCACCCCACGCAGAACGAGGCGCTCGGGGAGACCTACCTGGCGCTGGCCGGGAAACCACTGCACAGTCACGCCTGAGACCACACCGACCGCGGGACCGGAGGTAGGAACGGATGACGATCGCACCGGAGGGCCGGCGCATGCTGCGCATCGAGGCGCGCAACGCCGAGACGCCGATCGAGCGCAAGCCCGACTGGATCCGCACCAAGGCGCGCACCGGCCCGGAGTACACCGAGCTCAAGGGCCTGGTGAGGTCCGGCGGCCTGCACACGGTGTGCGAGGAGGCCGGCTGCCCCAACATCTACGAGTGCTGGGAGGACCGCGAGGCCACGTTCCTCATCGGCGGTTCCGAGTGCACGCGCCGCTGCGACTTCTGCCAGATCGACACGGGCAAGCCGTCGCCGCTGGACCGCGACGAGCCCCGCCGGGTGGCCGAGAGCATCCGCACGATGGGGCTGCGCTACGCGACCATCACCGGCGTCGCCCGTGACGACCTCGCCGACGGCGGGGCGTGGCTGTACGCCGAGACGATCCGGCAGACGCACGCGCTGAACTCCGACGGCGACTTCCACACCGGCGTCGAGATCCTCGTCCCGGACTTCAACGGCCGGCCCGAGCTGCTGCAGCAGGTCTTCGACGCCGCCCCGGAGGTCTTCGCGCACAACGTCGAGACCGTCCCGCGGATCTTCAAGTCGATCCGGCCGGCGTTCCGGTACGAGCGGTCCCTGGACGTCATCACGCAGGGCCGCGACGCGGGCCTGGTGACGAAGTCGAACCTCATCCTGGGGATGGGCGAGACCGACGAGGAGGTCCTGGCCGCGCTGCAGGACCTGCACGACGCCGGCTGCGACATCATCACGATCACCCAGTACCTGCGCCCCACGTCGCGGCACCACCCGGTGGAGCGGTGGGTCAAGCCCGAGGCCTTCGTCGAGTTCAGCCGGGCGGCCGAGGAGATGGGCTTCGCGGGCGTCATGGCCGGCCCGCTGGTGCGCTCGTCCTACCGCGCGGGCCGGTTGTGGGCCGGGGCGATGAGGAAGCGCGGGGTCGCGATCCCCGAGCAGCTCGCGCACCTGGACAAGGAGTCCCCCGCGGCCCAGGAGGCCTCCAGCCTGCTCGCCCGTCGCTGAGCATCCGCCCCCCCCGCCACCCACCGCCTCGACACGCAGGAGGAACGCATGAGCACGAGCGCTACCGTGGCCGGTCTGACCGGACGCACCGAAAAGCTGTCCCGCATCCGCAAGGTCATCGCCCGCCGCATGGTCCAGTCCCTGCAGACGTCGGCGCAGCTCACAACCGTCGTCGAGGTCGACCTCCACCACGTCGCCGCCCTGCGCGAGGAGGAGAAGCAGCGGTTCGCCGACACCAACGGCACCAAGCTGACCTTCCTGCCCTTCCTGGCCAAGGCCGCGCTGGAGGGCCTGAGCGCCCACCCGGTCGTCAACGCGGCCGTCGACCTGGACGCCGGTGAGGTGACGTACTACGACAGCCGCAACCTCTCCGTGGCCGTCGACACCGACCGCGGCCTCATGGTCCCCGTCATCGCCGACGCGGGGTCCCTGGACGTGACCGGACTGGCCCTGGCCATCGCCGAGGTCGCCGAACGGGCCCGGACCGGCAGACTGGGTCCGGACGACCAGGCCAACGGCACCTTCACGATCACCAACACCGGCAGCCGCGGGGCCCTCTTCGACACCCCCATCATCAACCAGCCGCAGGTGGCGATCCTGGGCACGGGAACCGTAGTCGATCGGCCTGTGGTGGTCGCCGCCGCCGACGGTAGGCGGAACATCGAGATCCGGCCCGTCGCACACCTCTTCCTGTCCTACGACCACCGCATCGTGGACGGGGCCGACGCTGCCCGCTACTTGGGCACCGTGAGGACGATGTTGCAGACACCGCAGTGGAGCCGCAGCGTCCTGGGATGAGCTCTCGGACCGAGCGCACCCGACATCGACTGGCAGCGAAGACGACACGAGGAGGCAGACGTGCAGGACGCGACAGCGGGTACGACAGCGGGTCCGGGCACACCGCACGAGCGCAGGTGGAAGGCCCCCAACTTCCGGCTGGACGGCCGCGTCGGGCTGGTCACCGGCGCCGGCAGCGGGATCGGGCGGGCCATCGCCCTGGCCCTCGGCGCGTCCGGGGCCTCCGTGGGGTGCTTGGACCTGGCCGGCGCGGACTTGGCCGGGTCTGTCGCCGACATCGAGGCGGTCGGTGGCCGGGCGGTCGCCGTCACGGCCGATGCCACCGACCCGGCGGCGGTGGCCGCGGCGATCGGCTCCGTCGAGCAGGATCTGGGGCCCATCTCCCTGGCCGTCAACGCCGCGGGCATCGCCAACGCGGCCCCGGCGGAGAACATGCCGCTGAGCCAGTGGCAGAAGGTCATCGACGTCGACCTGACGGGAGTCTTCGTCTCCTGTCAGGCCGAGGGACAGGCGATGCTCCGCAACGGTGGCGGTGCCATCGTGAACATCGCCTCGATGTCAGCGACGATCGCCAACCGGGGCCTGACGCAGGCGCACTACAACGCAGCCAAGGCAGGCGTCGTCCAGCTCGGGCGCAGCTTGGCGTGGGAGTGGGCCGATCGCGGTGTACGCGTCAATAGCATCAGCCCCGGCTACACCTACACCCCCATGACCCGCCGCCCCGAGCAGGCCGAGGCCATGGAGGGTTATGCCGGGGACACGCCGCTGGGACGCAATGCGCAACCGGAGGACATCGCCGGACCTGCCATCTTCTTGCTCAGTGACGCTGCTGACTACATCACCGGCGTTGACCTCCTCGTCGACGGCGGGTTCACCATCTGGTGACCTCCGTCGACGCCAGCGACGGCTTCCACCACGTCACGCGCTTCTGCATCTCTTTCGTGAGGGGCGTGGACCAGGGAAGCGGTTCATGGCTTCACTCACGACTGGGACAGCACGCCACCTGTGGTAGGCCTGTCTGCCGGTACTCCTGGGCCTGTTCCACGGGTCTCGCACAGTCGATCTTGCGGTGAGTCGCGAGCCTGTTGAGGCTGTCGCTGCCTTGCCGTCGCGACCGATGAGGTGGTGCCGCAGCGGGTCACGGAGCTGGTGACGGACATGCTGCGACAGCTGGTGCAGCCGTCGCTGCCCCAATGCTCACCACGCTGCTTGCGCCGCCCCGCCCGCCTGCCCCGCGACGGCCGCGCGCACTGGCCGGCATCGTGTACTTCCCGATCACCGGCTGCACTGGAAGCCAGGTACCGACCGAGCAGTGCGGCTGCTCGCACCTCTGGCCGTGATCGCCTCAAGTCCTGGTCGACGAACTGCCAGCCGCCGGCACGCAGGACGCGGACACCGCGGCGGTGGACGGCTCGCACGTGCATGCCTTCACAGGGGCATCACACCATCCCTTCACCGGAGACCCGGCCCGCGACGGGTCCAAGCACCACTTCCCACCGTCCCCCGCAGGCAGGCGGTGTCGCCAGCCGGTGGTGTCCTGCTGGTCGTCACCCCACCAGCGGCAGCCGCCACGATCACACACGATGGTGACGCACTCACTGTTCCTGATCCGCGTTCCCCGTCGTGGGTGGTGTGCGCGGTCGTCCTCGTCCGCGCCCGAGTCCCTGTTCACCGACCGTGAGGTCGGCAGGGCGAGGACGCCAACCTCTACCACCGCGCCCTGCGCGGACGCAGGATCGTCTCGCGCACCGCCTACCGCGGTACCGTCCACGGCTCGGGTCCACACGGCACTCGCCGGGTCGTCGAGCGGACCTTCACCTGGCAGCGCCAGTTCGAGCGGCTACGCGCCCCTGATGACGTCTGTGCCCATCTGCACCTCAGCTTGCTGCACCTCAGCTTGCTGCACCTCAGCTCGCAGCAGCTGGCACGGCGCTGCGTTGAGCGCTGCTGAAGACGACCGACTGATGCACTGGTGCCTGAGTGTGACGCTAGATCAAGAGCAGGCAAATGTGGTGCTGCGCATGGTGCCTGGACCTGAGGAATCGGCACTTCCACGCTTGTTCCGCTGGCGTGAGCTCCAGGTGGATCTGCCACCTGGCCCTGTCGGCCGCAGGAGTCGGCGGGCGCAACGTCGTTCGTGCTCGTCACGGCGGTGACGAGGTTGGACCTCGCCGCCCGGCCGCACCGCTGGTGGTTCGGCTTGCGCCGACGTCACGGCGTCGCTGGGTGGGACTGCGTACCCTCTTGCCGACTTCTCACGCGCTGTGCTGCTGCGGCTGGGTGCTCGAGTCTCGGCAAGGTACGTCATCAGCCAGGTGATTGCTCTTGAGGGGTCGCGCCGGTGCCGGGGTCATACGTGTGCAGTCCAGCAACACGAGCACATCGCGACCCAGCGCAGGGTGGAACGTGACTTGACCGAGCACTACCGCGACCCACCCGCGAAGCGCGGTTCCTGTGCGCCCGGGGCCAGGGTCACACCCACATTCGGCCATTGTGCCCGAAACGCTGGACCGAAAATGAGATCGACAACATCGCGGCGTCGGAGAGCTCATCCCACCTGATGGCCCATCCGATAGGGAGATCACCAAGCGAACCGGAGGGCATTGTGATCAAAAATGATCGTTCTACCTCGGCCCAGGGCTCAGGCCCTCGGCGCGGTGACCTGACGCTGCGGGCCAAGTTCGCCGTCCTGGGCGTGGTGGTGCTGCTGTCGCTGGGCTCGCTCGCGGCGACCTCCACCTACGCCGGTGACGTCGTCCGCAGCGAGGCTGCGGCGGCGGCCGCCACGGAACGCGCCATGTCCCTCGTCGTGCAGCTCGACGCCGAGTCGCGATCTCTCCAGCTCCACGCCTACCGGACGGTCCTGCGTCCGGACCCAGTCGCCGAACGCGACAACTTCGACGCGACGCGACAGCAGGCGCAGGACTTGCTGGATCGGCTCAGTCGCATCCCCCTCGAGGGACGGCAGAAAGCGGCGGTGAGCATCGTCGAGAACGCTTACACAGGCTACTTCCACAACGTCGACACATACGTCGAGGGAGCGCTGACCGACCAGGCGGACGCCGCACGCCGCTGGCAGCGTGTGCAGAAGGACTACGCCGCGACCGACGTGGCCGTGTCCGGGGCCCAGACCGTCTTGGCTGAAGCCTCCAACGGTTCTCGAGCCGACCTCGTGGCAGCTTTGGACCGCCTTCGACTGCTGTCGCTCATGGTCGTCGGAGCTGGGTGTCTGTTCATCGGAGTGGTTGGATGGCGAACCTTGCGCTCCATCCTCTTGCCTTTGCGCGCCGTGCAGGTGTCGTTGGAGGCCATGGCTGACGGCGATTTGTCCACCCGAACCCACCAGGGCTGGGGATCCACGACTGAACTAGGTCGCATGGCGACGGCCCTGTCCCGGGCACAGGACGGCTTGCGGACGCTGATCACGACCGTGTCGCAATCCGCTGTCGCAGTCGCTGCGTCCGCAGAGCAGGCGGACCACGCCACTCGGCGCATCGCCCAGCTCGTCACCGCCAACGCTGGACAGGCTCAAGCCACCGCAGCGGCGTCCGACGCCGTCATGGTCGCGGTGCAGACCGCCGCCGCCGGGGGGGAGGAAATGGGACTCAGCATCCGCGAGATCGGGCAGAGCGCATCCCAAGCCGCTGACGTGGCTGCCGCGGCCGTCCAGGCCGCGGCACAGTCCTCCACGAGCATCTCACGGTTGGGAACTTCGTCACGCGAGATCGGTGACGTCGTCAAGCTCATCACCTCCATCGCCGAGCAGACCAACCTCCTCGCCCTGAACGCCACCATCGAAGCGGCCCGCGCCGGGGAGATGGGCAAGGGCTTCGCCGTCGTGGCCGGTGAGGTCAAGGAGCTGGCCCAGCAGACCGCGAAGGCCACCGAGGACATCGCCGCGCGGGTGGACACCATCCAAACCAACACCGTCGATGCGGTCGACGCGATCACCTCGATCACCGAGATCATCGGTCGGATCAACGACCACCAAGCCACAATCGCGTCGGCGGTGGAGGAGCAGTCCGCCACCACCGCCGAGATGAGCCGAAGCGTCTCCGCAGCCGCCACGGCGTCCGGTGAAGTCGCCGAGGGCATAACCGGCCTGGCCACCGCCTCCTCCCAGACCGCTGGAGACGTGGCCGCAGTGCGCAACGCGGTGAGCGACCTGGTGCTCACCAGTGGCGGACTGCGCGAGCAAGTCTCCCGGTTCCGACTCTGACACCGCCCGAACCCTGCCACAACGCTAGGAGATTCCCGTGTCTGTAAACTTGTCCCGCCGTGCTCTGCCGAAGCTCGCTCTGGCTATCAGCGCCTCACTCACCGCCGCCTGCTCCTCGGCGCGCACGCAGGTGGAGGCGACATCCGGGGTGTCCGGCGGCCTGATCAGCATCATCGTCGGCGACGAGAAGAACGCCTTCTGGCAGGCGCAGAGCGAACTGTCCGGTGCAGAAGCGAAACGGCTTGGGTACACCGTGCAGGTGAGCTCCAGCGGGAACGACTTGGACGTCGAATCCGCTCTTGTGGACCAGGCCATCGCTGAAGACCCCGTGGCGCTCATCATCGGTGTCGCTAGCGCCGACGGTTCGGTGCCGGCGTTGGAACGGGTGCGTCACGCGAACATTCCCGCATTCCTGTTGAACACCGGGGTCACTCAGGACGACCTGGCCACCGCCGTGTTGACCTCGGACAACACCCAGGGTGCGATCCTGGGCGCTACGGAATTTGCTCGGCGCATGCGTGGAAGTGGTACTTATGTCGAGTTGCTCGGCCTCCAGGCGGACGCCAATGCCAAGATCCGATCTGACGGGTACGCCAGCGTCTTGTCTAAGGTACCCATGTTGCAGCGGGTGGGGGAAGCAGTCGCAGACTGGGACGTGGACAAGGGCCATGACGCGATGGTTGCCCTCCTGAAGGACCACCCCGACATCAAGGGTGTGCTGGCCGGAAACGATGGGATGGCTCGGGGGGCGGCAAAGGCGTTGGACAAGGCTGGACGGCGAGACGTCATCATCGGTGCCTTCGACGGGTCTCCAGAAGCCGTCGACGACGTGCGCTCCGGTGTCCTGGCTTACACCATCCTGCAGCCGGTGGAGCAGTTCGCCCGCAAAGTGGTTCTAGAGGTCCATGAGTTCCTGCTGACGGGGACGACCGGTGCGGCGACCGTCACCCAGAGCTTCGACTGCGAATTGATCACGGCGGGCAATGCGGCCGACTACGTCTCGCCCTTCGTCCTCCGCTGAGGCCGCCACGTCCAGACACCATGCTCACTGGCTGGACCTGCGGTAACAGACAGCGCTGGAACTAACGGACCGCGAGTCGCCCGGTGGAAACCTGTGAGCTCACCTCGCTCGTGAGTTCGGCCCTCCGACGAGGACGTTGATCGCACCAGCTGGGTCGCCCTACTGCACGACGTGGGCAAGGTCCACGTCACCGTGCGGATCCTCAACGAGGACAGTCGCCCCGCCGAGGAGGACTGGGCCAGCCTGCGGCAGCACCACGAGCGCCTCGAGGGCGGCGGACACCCGTGCGAACTGGCCGGGCAGAACATCTCATTGGCGGCGCGTGTGATCGCCGTTGTCGTCACCTACGATGTCATCACCTCCGCCCGCGCCCACGAGAAGCCGATGCCGGCCGAAGAGGCCCACGCCGATATCACCCGCTGCGCTAGGCACCAGAGCGGCCGTGAGTTGTTGCGCGCGTTCGTCGGCGTCAGCGTCGGCCCCTTGCACCGGATCGCCGGGCCCGTGGCGCTGCTGGCCGCACCACCGGGCGTGGTCGTCGCGCCCTCACAGAAATTGTCTGTCGCCGTGCCGCCAGCGCAGACGGCTGGCGGCTAGGTCACGGCCGCGGTGTCGGCGGCGGCAGTCGGGGTCCGCTCTGGAGCTGGCGCCGTCACCGCCGCCTCAGGTCTCGCGGTCGTGGAGGGCGCGCGCCGGTGGCACCGCCGCGTCCACGGCGACCACCGTAGCCGTCGCCGCGTGCGGCGCCTTCGCCCGTTGCCTCGCGCACCTCGAGTGCCACCGCGGCCTGACCGATCCCTGCCCTGGGCTGCGTGAGCGCCGCATCGGCGACCGCCTGGGCCGAGGCTGGTCACTCGCGCCACTCGCAGCAGCCCGAGCGAGGCACGCCCAGCGCCCGGCGGGTCACCGTCACAGGCAGTCCGCCTGCGGCAAGGTCCAGGACCAGCGGGAGGATCAATCATGGGTCCGGCAGCACGTTTCAGGCGAAGTAGGCTCTGGTCCGCTTCAGCATCCCGATCGTCGCCGCCTGCACCCGCGTCGTGCGGCGTAGCTGAAGCGCGCTCGGTCCCACGCAGCGTTGCAGCAGCGCCTTGCCCGGCTCGGGCGCCGATACGAGCACTGTCGCTGCCCTCGGCCAAACGGACCCAACGGCGCAGGAACGACTCGCTGACAGCAAGGTCAGCGGCGCCCATGGCCAGGAGCTGATCACGCAGCTGCACCAACTCCACGGCGCGCTGCCGGCACTCGGGAGGCTGGGTTCGGGGCATCGCAGGACTCCTCTTCGAGCGCCCCCATCGACTCAGGCTGATGTCCGGAGAAGCGGTTCACGCATCGGTCGGCGGTGCACCTCCGCTGGCCGAGGTTGTCAGCTGCAGCCCGGCCCGGGTCGGCGCTTCACGCCGTGCTTGCGCGCGTGAACCGACCACAGCCTCTGCCAGCGGCCCGAGCCTGGGCGCGGGTGGACCTGCAGCGATGCTCTGGCCGACGAGCTCGTCGGCGGGGCAGAGGGTGTCAAGCCGAGATCTGCTGAGAGTCCTCGTGGTGGACGGCTACCGCGGCGTTGATGAAGTAGGCATCGTTGCCGCTTCGGTGGATGACCGGGTGGCCGCCTCACCGAGGCAGGACTGCTGAGAGGAGGGTTGCTGTCGTTCCTCCGACAGCGGGAGGCATCCCGGTCACCGCGACAAGGATGCCGTCACCGCCGAGGCCACGGAGCATGAGCGTTCTTCCGCCAGCGGGTGGTCATCGACCTCCCGGCGCAGGAGTTTGTTCGCCTACTGCCGCCGCCGAGCCGGTTCCTCTGCTAACGGGTCCTGGCCCCACTCGCCACACAGACCCTCACAAGGCGCTTTCTGCTCTCGCATCCTTCGCGACCACACGATTTCGACCGGCGCCTTTAGCCTCGTACAGGGCCGCATCCGCTTCAGCCAACAGGTCGACAGGAGTCGATGCACTCTCGGAGGCGATAGCTACCCCAATGCTGGCGGTCACACAGACGGGAGAGTCCATGCTCTCCACCGCAGCTCGCAGTCGCTCGGCGAAGCGCAGCGCCTCGACCGCGCTCACAGCGGGCATGATGACGGCGAATTCTTCCCCGCCATAACGTGCCGGGAGGTCGTTGCGTCGGGAAGTCGTGCGCAAACAGTTCGCCAAGGCGATAAGTACCGCGTCTCCAACTTGATGACCGTACGTGTCGTTGACCATTTTGAAATGATCCAGGTCGATCAAAGCTACAGCACAACCAAAGCCGTTGACCAGATTCCCCTGGATCTCCCGCGCCAGAACCGTGTCGAAGGTTCCCCGGTTGGCCAAGCCAGTGAGAGCGTCCGTTTCCGCAGCGCTTCTCGTTTGCAGCAGCAGCGCAGCACGGCTGATGGCCAAGGCTGCATGGGCGGCCGCCTGCTCGGCGGTGGACACCATTCTCCGCTCGATTCCGGGAGTGAACAGTCTTGACAGCACTCCACGGCCAGCATGCTCAAAGACCAGCACGCCCCTTACGCGGCTCTCGCGTGCCAGGGGTATCAGCACCACCTCGCGCGCCTCAGGCATGTGCGCTGATAGCCAGGCGTCAGCGTCCGCCTCCACGTACTCGAGCAGTTGTGTCTTGCCCGAGGCGATAGCCTCCTCGATGATCGAACCGGGCGGCCATGGACATGCATCCGTCGTGCATGCCTGCTCGCTGGTCGTCGAATACCACACCGCCCCCTTGCCCGCCGCTGCTCGACTCGTGGCACCTGGGACACCCTCGATCACCACCAATGCGCGCCGAGCGAGCAGTTCGACGGTGGTTACCTTGGCCAAACCGGTCATGATTTCTGACGTATCCCAGCAGTCTTCCATGGCGACGGCGAATCCGCGCAACACTTGCATGTCGTAACGACGGCGTCGCAACTCGCGTTCGTTGACCGCTGCAAACGCCGCAGTGGTGAACGTGGTCGTCCACATCGCGGCAAGCAGTACGGTGAACTGCGCGCGGGGGAAGGCGCTGCCCAGAAGGGAGCGCCCCAAGGTCCCATCGACATCAGCTACTAGGACGGTGAGCAGCATCAAGCTGTTCCAGGTGGTCGTCTTGATGCCCGACCGGAACGAAGCGAGCAGCGTGATGGCGAGGGTATAAAGTACGAGAACATGGACGAGGGGCCCCTGTACGCCCCCGAGGAGACGAAAGCACCAAGCCAAGAAGGCGCCATCGAGGAGCATCGCGACGGCGATGACCCACAGAGTTGCGGTCCGCCCGAACCGGCGCACCTGCTCGAAGATGAGTACGAGCACCAGGTAGGCACCTACGGCAGCTTGCACATCGATCAGCTCTCCGCTTCGCGCCGAAGGCATCGCTTGCCAAGACAGCATCGGGGCAACCGCCAACAGCAAGCGAAAAGTCAGCAACCACCGCGCCCTTCTCGTCAAAGCGACGAGGTCAGCGACATCTGGTCGGAAGAAGTGCCTCATCAGTCGTTCCTACTCGGGTGGCGGTGGTAGTGGTCGGGCGACGACTTTGGTGCCTGGGAAGACCGACGCTGATCGGGATTCTCAGTCGCCGATTGCCTGGCGCGTTGAGGTCGCCAGAACTGAAGGCGAGGGTCCTCGTGCAACGGCGCCAACGCCAATTTGGGGTCAGCCCGATCCAGTTCTCGTTGAACCGCCAAAAAAAGCACCAAGAGCACCAGGATGATCAGCGGGAACGATCCATCGCGGACAAGCACCACAGTGACCGGCTCAACGCCGGAGGCGATCTGCTTCAAATCCTCGATGATCCGGTCAACCGTCCTAGAAGACGGCTCAGGGCTGTGAGACGTGCGGCGGTCACCGCTGGAGGTGCTGTTCTGATCCGCCAAGCCCACGCCGGCGTGTGTCGCCGCATCGGCTGTCGGGCCTTCTGTTGGAGGAGCCGTCGGGTGAGGCGAGCTTGTCGGGATGGCCAACGAGTCGGGGGACCTGCTGAAGGTTGCGGTCGCAGTGGCCGTCGGAGCCGTGGAGCCGGTACGGGTGGCTACGGAGCCCGCCGATGGCCCTGGTGCGTGCATGGGTGTGGCGGTGGGCGTCGGGTTCGTGGAGCTGGTGGCTTCGGTTCTGGGTGTCGGTTCGGGGGAGCTGGTGGGTGTGGCGGTGGGTGTGGCGGTGGGTGTGGCGGTGGGTGTGGCGGTGGGTGTGGCGGTGGGTGTGGCGGTGGGTGTGGCGGTGGGTGTGGCGGTGGGTGTGGCGGTGGGTGTGGCGGTGGGTGTGGCGGTGGGTGTGGCGGTGGGTGTGGCGGTGGGTGTGGCGGTGGGCGGGGCCGGCGGAACCGGGGCGATCGTGAGGGCGGTGATCGAGGCGGTGGCGTCTGCGGGGGTCGGGTCGTGCACTGCGCTGCTGGCGGTGATGGTGAGCGTTACCGGAGTGCCCGGTTGACGGTCGGCGGGCACATCGCCGGTGAGAGTGACAGCAGTCGAGGTGCCGGGGGCTAGGTCTCCGAGCGCGCAAGTGGCAGTGTCAGCGGTGATGGGGCAAGGGCCCGTGGACCCGGTCACGACGATATGGGACAGCCCCGTAGGTACTTGCATGCTCAGTCTGCTCGAGATGGCCGTCTGTGGTCCACCGGCGGCAACGGTGGCTTCGAAGCGGACCCGGTGTCCGGGGAGGGGAGGGGCGGACGCCAGGCGTGCAACGGCGCTCAGGTCGGCGGCAGGAGCCACTAGGTGAGTTTCCGGGGTGGCTGTCGATGTCGAAGGTGTTCGCGAGAGCGGTTCGGTGAAGGTGGTTTCGGCTTGGGCGGTGAGGGCTGTCATCGCCGCGGAGCGGTCAACGGTTACTCGGTAGGACATCCCGCGGCTTTCGCCGGATTGGATCGACCCACCGGCACCAGCGTCAGCGTCATCCCCTACGTGCACCGCGACAGTGCGGGCGGTGGCGTCATAGCCGCCCGCGTCATCGCCGAGGGTATCGGTCACCGGGGTGGCCGATCCTCCGCTCAGGGCCTCGATCGAGCCGGGCACGAACGTGGTGCCGACAGGTAGCTCGGCGGTGAGCGTGCTGTCCTGTGCGGGATTACCACCACGGTTGGCGGCGGTGACCGTGTACGTGAGCACGTCACCTACGTCGACGGTCGTCCCGCTGGAGGGCCTGGTGGCAAGGGTTGTCTCAATGCAGGCGCCGGTGCCGAAGGAGATGCCGTCCAGGAAGTTGCCTTCGACAGGGTTGCCGCCGTACGAGGAGACGGCCTCGAACGCGAAGCGCGTGGTGGTCTGCCCTGCAGGAACGGTATAGGTGCCTGCATGCGTGACCCAAGCCGTGTTGTCGTCGCTCAACGTGCCTTGAGACACCAAGGATCCGGTCGGGGATCCGATGTTGACCTGCATGACGTCCGTGCCGTTGCGGCCGCGGTGTTGCAGCTGCCACCGCAGAGTTTGTCCAGGGAGGGTGGCCACGTCTTGGTAGAGGGTGGAGGCCTGCTCGGCGTTGAGCTCGGCGTACTGCTCTCCCGAGCCAGCTTCGATGTCCTGGAAGGGGTGGCGCCAGATTTCGATGAGGTGGTCAGTCGCTGTCGTGCTCCAGCCGGGTACTTCGCTGTCAAGCCGTTGCTGCCAATTGTCACTGGGGACGACTGGTTGTTCGAAGCTGCTGTTCGTCAACGCGACGGCTGGCCCGCATGCGGTCGGCGACTGCACCGGTGGCGCCACGGGCGACGCCGAGGCGGCCACCAGAGGCGTGACGGCGACCGTGGCGACCACGAGCACCGTCGTGGTACCGGCCACGAGCGCCCCAGCGAAGCTGGCAGCACCGGGGCGCCACCTCAAACCGAGTGTCTCACTCGCCACTTCGCCGCCTGCCTCTCCGCACCGGACGTACCGACTGACAATCACAACGGTATCGACAGGCCCAGCACCATCCTTGAGCCGAAGTGTCGAGGTTCGAGCTCGACGACGCAGAAGTCGGCGGCGATGTGGGTCACCCCCTCGATGACCACGGCCACCTCGTCAGCCCATGAGTCAGCGCTCCTGATCGACTGGCCCATCAGCCTCAGCGGGAGGATAATGCGGAGGGGCAAAGGTGCGCGGAACGGCTTCTCCGCATCAGGGGCTTGAGCATTCCGCTCGCCAGGAACGAAGGTCCTAGGAGCAGCAACGTCGCATGTCGCCTGATCACCGGGCACGCTGCGCCGGCTGCAGCGCGGTGGTTTATTCAGCATGGCCCCGCTGCCGGACTCTGCCGAGACGGCCGCTCCACATCGCAGCGACGGCTGGATGCGGCCGGTTCAAAGAGCAAACGTCACACCCGCAGCGTCCGTTGCGAACCTGCTTGTGATTTCGACGCGGTTCTGTTCATCGCCGCTGTCGGGGTCGGCGTCCTTGAAGGTCGCTGCGGAAGGATCGCGTTGAGGCCGGTGTTGTGGTTGCTACGGGTGTGGCAGGTGTACCGAGTGTGAGTTGCGGTGCACGCTGTACTGCCTCTGCACTCGCGCGCCCTCGAGGAGTCACAGGGCCGATGGACTGGTGCGGCCCTGGGACGCTGAGCGGTTGCACGATGAGTACGCTCGTCGTCGTGGGCCCCGAACGGGCGACCAGCGCACTGCTACAACTATTCGCCGTCGGTAAGATTACGACGTCGTCGACGTCCACACAGCGCCATGACGTCCATCGGCGGGCGTCATAGCGGTGATCTTGTACGGCGTGAGCAGGGGATCGGCGGGGGGTCAGACGTGCTGCGGCCACCCGCTACCGGATCGTCCCCTGCTCGTGTTGCGTTCGTCCTTGGCTTGAACTCCCTGCCCCGGTTGAGAACGTCCGCATGCGGTGGTGCGAACGAAGCGACCGGGGTGCACAGTGCTCACGCGGCGCCACCGCGGTCTTGACCTTCGTGCACCTGGCCAATCTGACGTGTTCGGTGGAAGTTGGCCCTGTGGGTTGATCCTCACTCTGGCGTGCGGCGGGACCACACTCCTGTCCGCCGCGACCGAGGTCGGGCTGACCGGTCCTCGTCAAAGTGCCGTCGGCAGAAAGACCTTCATGGTTGTCGGGCCACGTTCGGCCCAACCGTGGTACGGATGCAGCCGCACCCGCTCCCGATCCACGGAGGCCGCTGAGTAGCGGAGCGGACGGTACGGCATGCCTTCCGCCTCCGTCGCGCTTCCTGCGCGCCTTTCCAGGGTCACGATCGCCCCTCGGCCGTCGTCTCCGAGAGGCTGGGTAAGGTCGATCGTCATGTCGTCGAGGCACCACCCTGCGGGCAGGTCAACCGATTCCAAGCACAAGACCACAGGCCCCCGCTCAACGGCGACGCAGCCGCGTACAGCATCGATTCGCGGGTCTGGATGCGTCAGGCGAGGCCCAACCGGCAGTTGCAGGACCAGCTGGTCCCCCGCCCGGACGTCGTGTACGTCCACCCAACCGGTGAGGACCTCGCGCGTGGACCCGTCACGGCGAAGTAGCGCCCCCTGCGCCCAATTCGGCACTCGCATACGCAAGGTCACTCCTGCCGCCGGCGCCGCCGAGACGCGGACGTGCACGTCACCGGAGAAGGGGTACTCGGTCTCCACCCGCAGGCAGAGGAGCTGGTCGTCGCTCAGACGCAGCTCGACCTCGGCCGGTGCGTAGTGCAGCAACGTCACCACGTCCTGGTCCTCCGAGTGGGTAACACGTTCCACCGATGCCAAGCCGGTGTGCCAGGAGGCAAGGGTGCGGGCCACGTTCGTAGGGCAGCAGGAGACGTCGAACCAGGGTGCGCGGACCCCGCCCTCGGCGCGGGGGTTCTCCACGTCTCCGCTCACCTCGGTGCCGGCGACGCGCTGTTGCAGGGGGTTGGCGTAGAAGAACGCGCGCCCGTCAGAGCGCGGCGAGGTGGCCAAGACGTTGTACCAGGTGCGCTCGATAAGGTCGACGTAGCGGACCTCGCCCGTGGCCAGGTACAGCCTCCACGAGACCATGCAGGACGCGATGCCGGCGCAGGTCTCGCAGTAGGCGCGGTCGGGGGGCAGCTCCCAGTCCTCGCCGAAACCCTCGTCCTGGTGACGCGACCCCATCCCCCCGGTCAGGTACGTGCGGCGAGCCACCGAGCGGGTCCACTGCCGCTGGACGGCGTCGAGCAGTTCGGCGTCGCCGGTGTCGACGGCGACGTCGACCGCTGCGGCGCTGAGGTACAGCGCACGGACCGCGTGCCCGCGCCAGACGTCGGCCTCCCGCACGGGGACGTCGTCCTGGAAGTAGGCGGCGCTGCGCAGGGGCAGAGGACGCAGCCGTCCGTGGCCGCGACGTTCCAGGAAGGTCGAGGCTTGCTGCGAGTAGCGCGGCTCGCCCAGCGCCCGGCCCAGTTCGGCCAGGCCCACCTCGATCTCAGGGTGCCCGCACAGGCCGTCGCGTGCCGTAGGGCCGAACGTGGTGCACACCTCGTCCGCGGCGCGCCGGGCCACGTCGACCAAGGGGTGCTCGCCAAACACCCGGTGGACGGCGACCGCGGCCTGCAGCAGGTGCCCGGTGCAGTACAGCTCGTGACCGGATTCGAGGTCGCTGTAGCGCGCGGGCCGGCCGGGGTGCCCGAAGGCGGTGTTGAGGTAGCCGTCGGGCTTCTGGGCCCGCGCGATGCGGGCGGTGAGCTCGTCCAAGATCCGCAGCACTGCGGGGTCGGAACGCCGCCCGTGCTCCCAGGCCAGAGCCTCGCACAGCTTGTAGACCTCGGAGTCGGAGAACTCCCAGCCGGGTCGGTCCGCTCCGGTGGTGCCGTCGGCGACGCGGTCGAAGTTGGCCAGCCACCCCAGCCGTTCCACCCACTGCAGCGCGTGCTCCAGGGAGGCGTGGGCGTTGGTCTCCTGCAGCCGTCCCCAGAACCCCCCGGTGAGGCGCACCTCCCCGATGCCCGCGCCGCGTCGGCCCCCGGGTGCCTCGACGGGCCGGGCGGTGGCGCGGTCGGCGGGGAGCGGACGCCGGCCGCAGGCGGAGTCGTGGGGAGCCGGGGCGGTAGTGGACGGGAGCGTGTCGGTCATGTCAATCCTTCACGGCGCCGGCGGTCACGCCGGCGGCGACGTAGCGCTGGGCGACGACCAGGAGGATCGCCGCGGGGATGGAGGCGACGACGGCGGTCGCCATGATCGAGTTCCACTCGGTGGTGTTGTTGCCGATGTAGCGGTAGATGCCCAGGGTGATGGGGATCAGATCCCCGTTGCGGTTCAGCGTCGAGGCGAAGATGAAGTCCGACCACGACCACAGGAACGCGAACAGCGACACCGTGAGGACCGAGTTGCGGCTGACGGGCAGGACGATCGCCGTGAACACCCGTCCCACGCCTGCGCCGTCCACGTGCGCAGCCTGCAGCAGTTCTTTGGGGATGCCGCTCATGAATGCGCTCAGCAGCAGGACCGCGAACGGGACGGCCACCGTGGAGTCGGCCACGACCAGACCCCAGACGCTGTTGAGCAACCCGAGGCGGACGTAGATGGCGTAGAACCCCATGGCCATGACCACCGCGGGGATCATCTGGGCCACCAGCAGCACGAAGTTCACCGTGCCCCGACCCCGCAGGCGCAGGATGGACAGGGCGTAGGCCGCGGGTGCGGCCACGGCCAGCGTGAGCAGGACCGTGCCCAGCCCGATCAGCAGGCTGGTGCCCAGGGCGGGCAGCTGCTGGGACAGGACCGCCCGGTACCCCGTGAAGGTCGGCTCTGAGGGGAACCACCGCGGGGGGTCCAGCCGCAAGTCCTGGGTGCGGGTCAGGGAGACGTTGAGCATCCAGTACAGGGGGAAGAGCATCACCGCGGCCAGGACGATGCCGAGGACGGTGCGCCAGGCGGAGGTGGGGGTGCGGGTGGTCATCAGGCCTCCTCGAGGCGGTGCTGGACGCGGAGGTGGATCAACCCGACGACCAGGGCGATGAGGATGAGCAGCGTGCCCACCGCCGCGGCCGGGGAGAAGTCCGGTTGTCCGGTGCCGAAGGCTTCGCGGTAGGACCACACGGCTAGAGTGGTCGACGCGTTGGCCGGCCCGCCGGTGGTCATCACCCAGATGACGTCGACGACCTTCAGCGTGTAAACGAACCCCAGCAGCAGCGTGATGGCCGAGACCGGCCGCAGGAGCGGAAAGGTGATGCTCCAGAAGGAACGCCAGGGCCCAGCCCCGTCCAGCGAAGCCGCCTCGTAGAGGTCGGCGGGGATGTTCTGCAGGCCCGAGTACAGGATGACGAGGTTGAAGGGGATGCCCAGCCAGATGTTGGCCAAAGTGACCGACCAGATGGCGGCGGTCGGCGAAGTCAGCCAGTTGACCTGGTCGACGCCGAGCGCGGCGAGCAGGGCGTTGACGATGCCGTTGTCGCTGTTGAGCATCCACGCCCAGGTGGAGGCGGACACGATCAGCGGCAGCAGCCACGGCACGAGGAACAGCGCCCGCAGCAGTCCTGAGAGTCGGAAGGTGCCGCGGAAGAACACGGCCAGGGCCAGGCCGGTGGCGTACTGCACGGCCAGGGAACCCAGGACGAAGATGAGCGTGTTGCGCACCGCCGGCCAGAACGTCCCGTCGGTCAGGACGCGGCGGTAGGTGTCGAGACCGACGAACTCCGCGTCCCCGCGCACGAACGCCCGCACGGTGTAGTGGTGGAGGCTGAGGTCGATGTTCCGGTACAGGGGGAGTGCGTAGAAGACGGCCAGGTAGGCCAGCAGCGGCGCGGCGAAGGCCAGCGCCGTCCACTGCCCCGAGTAGCGCGGTGGCCGGGTGGGGGGGAGGGACGACGCGCGGTGCCTCGTCCCTCCCGCGCTCCCCGGGTTCCCGACCTGGGATGCCGTGGTGCTCATGTCGTGGTCCAGCTCCAGGTCGGGGTTGGGGTCGGGGTCGGGTGGGACGGGGAGGGGCAGCGGCCGGTCAGCGGGTGGCGGCTTCGGCGGCGGCCTGAGCCTCGGTCAGGGCCTGCTGCGGGCTCTTCGCGCCCGAGAGCGCGCTCTGCACGGCTGTCCACAGCTGCTCGGAGATGATGGGGTAGTCGGTGCCCAAGTCGTCGCTGGTACGGCCCTTGGCGTCGTTGACCGCCTGGACCCAGGTCTGCAGCTCGGGGTGCTCGCTCAACAGCTGCTGCTGACCGGCGCTGGTCGGGGGGATGTAGTAGGCGAAGGTGTTCGCCGTCTGAACCAGACCCTCCGGCGTGGTCATGCAGTCGATGATCTTGGTGGTGGTGGTGTAGCGGTCGGTGTCGTCCTGCACCGGGGCGGTGATGAACTCCCCCCCGGTGGGCGCCGGAGCACCACCGCCGTCACGGGCGGGCAGCTGGATGTAGCCGGTTTCGAAACCGGCCTCGGCGGCGCTGTTCACCTGCCACGTCCCGTTCTCGGCGAAGGCGAACGACCCGGTGAGGAACTCCTCCCAGGTCGTGTTCTGCGAGTTGCTGATGACCGACTGCTGGGCGTAGCCCTGGTCCAGCCACGACTTCCACAGGGTCAGTGCCTGAACGGCCTCAGGGGAGTCGAGGTGGCGCAGGTCCGCTCCCGCTCCCCAGAACCAGGGCAGGAACTGGAAGGAACCCTCCTCGGTGCCGGTCGCGGCGAAGGTGATGGCTTGCTTCCCGCTGGCCTTGACCATGGCCAGGGCCGCGTCCAGCGTGGCCCAGTCGGTGATGGAGGTCGGGTCCACGCCGGCCGCGTCGAGGATGGCCTTGTTGTAGTAGAGGGCCAGCGTGTTGGCGCCCACGGGCACGCCGTAGGTCTTACCGTCCACGACACCGGCGGCGAGGAGGTTCTCGTCGATGGTGGAGGTGTCCAGCCCCAGGTCGTCGGTGGTGGTGAGCATACCGGTGTCGGCCAGGGTGGAGACGGCCGGGTTGTCGATGAGGATGACGTCGGGGGACGTGCCTTCCTGAGCCGACAGCAGGGCCTGGTTGGTCAGCGCCGTGGTGTCGTAGGCGGTGCGCTCGATGGTGACGCCGGCTTCCTGGCCGCAGGCGTCGACGCGCTTGGCCCAGTCGGAGCCCTCGTCGTGCTGGGGGTAGGGGTCCCACCAGGTGTAGGTCGTCGCCGCGTCGCCGCCGTCGCCGGCGGCGGTACCTGATCCCCCGGAGCAGGCGGTGAGGGTGATGGCGGCGAGGGCGACGAGGGTAGCCCCTCGCAGGGTGCGGGTGCGCTTCACGGCGTTCTCCCTTGAACGGAGGCGTCGACGGGAGCCGACGACGCGGGGCGGTGGGTGGGGGCGGGACCGCGGCCGATCCACGGCCGGCTGCGTGCGTCTGGAAAGCCGGACGCCATCGTGAGGAAAGCTTTCCCCACCGTCGCCGGTTCGTCAAGCGCCGTCCAGGCATCGGCCCGGCCAACGGCCGTCGCGTGTTGCCGGGGCTGACGTGCGTGGGAGCTGCGGAGGGTTCGCGAGGACCTGGGTCAGGGGGCGGAGCCGCGGACCACGAGGGTGGTGTCGTGGTACCGCACGCCCCGGCCGACGCTGGTGCCGTCGATGATGCTGAACAGGTCGCGCACAGCGGAGGCGCCCAGGTCGGCGAGGTTCATGTCCACCGTCGTCAGGGCGGGCTCAGTCTCGGTGGCGAAGGCCAGCCAGTTGTCGAAGCCGGTCACGGCCACATCCTGAGGAACGATTCGTCCGCTGGCCTGCACAGCCTGCACCACGCCAAAGGCAATCTGGTCGGAAGCGCAGACGATGGCGTCGACGTCGGGGTGCTCCTGCAGGAGCTGATCGGCGGCCGTTCGTCCCCAGCGCTGGGACCACGGCCCGCAGCGTGACACACCGCCCACGACCGGACGCCCGAGCTCATCGAGCCGGTCCTGCAGCCCCCGCGCTCGCTCAACCGTCGCACGCACACCGGCTGGACCGCCGACGAAAGCCACCCGTGTCCGGCCGCTGGCCACCAGGTGCTCGACCACTTGCACGATCCCGCCGCGGTCATCGGGCAGGTGCACGACGTCCCGAGTATCACCGGTGTCGCCGTGCAGGTACACCACGGGCACGCTGACGATGCCGGCCAGCGACGGAGTGACGACGTTGTTGTCACCTAGAACCAGGAGTCCGTCGACCTTGCGTGCTTGGAAGACGCGAGCTAGCTCGTTCAGTCGGCGTGCCTCGCCGCGGGCGTCGGCTGCCACGAGGGACAGGTCGATCTGGCTGAGGGCGGACTCCGCGCCCAGTAGAGCGGGCACGGCCCACCGCTGGGAGAGGGTGTCGATGATGATCAGTGCGACGAAGCCGCTGCGCCCGGTGTGCAGGCTTCGCGCCATGGGGTTAGGGCTGTAAGACAGCTCCTTGGCGACTTTCAGGACGCGCGCTCGGACACTGTCCGACACCCGCGGTTTACCGTTGATGGCCTTCGACGCGGTGGTCAGTGAGACCCCGGCAAGACGGGCGACGTCCGTCAGTGTCGGGGCCCGATCGATCGCCATGGCGTCATCATGGCAGGAGATGCTGGCGCGGTAGCGGCTCAGCGGCCTCCCCCGGCCGCGGTCCTGCCGGCCTGACCGCCTTCGCCCGACCGGCCGCCCTGCGCCGTCCGCGCTGTACCTGCTCGCCCATCTGCTCTTGACAGCTCCCCCCGGATGGGGAAAGCTTTCCCCATCCGGGCGGAGCAGCAGGGAGGCGCTCCATCCCCCCGGTACCGGTCTAGGTCGCGAGACGGCTCCATGGGCCATGACCACCTCGACAGGCAATGCGGGCCCGCGTCCGGATGGACGGTGTCCGCGTCGTGCCCCCTTCCGCGTGCATCCACCTCGTGTGGCGAAGGAGCCCTCGTTGAACAAGCGCACTACGTCCCTGACTCTGGCTGGCCTGATGGCCACCACAGTGCTCATTCCCACCACTTCGGCGCAGGCAGCCGGCAACACCCTGGTGGTCGACGCTGCCGGCTCGCTGCGGCCGGTGACTCACGTCGCCGCCGGCACGCTCTACGGCCTGGCTGACGCCAACACCCCCTCGGCCAGCCAACTCGTCCCGCTCAAGTTGAATCAGCTGACGCAACCCCCGCCTGGAGTTCAGCAGCTTGGTAACGGGGCCACGACCCCCGTCGGCGATGCGCTGAAGGTGGCTCCTTCGGTCATCGCCTCTGGCGCGCAGCAGTACATCCGTATGCCTGACATCTACCCGGACTTCCCTTACAAGTGGGTCAGCTGGGACGATTGGCTGGGCAAGGTCGACACGATGGTCAAGGCCCGCTTGAACGCATCGACCACCACGAACGTCAACGGCTGGGAGATTTGGAACGAGCCGGACGGCACTTGGGACACCGCCAAGGCCGGTCCCTTCAACGACGGCTGGACGCGCACACACCGAAAGATTCGCTCCCTGGACACGGTGACACCGATTATCGGTCCAGGCACAACCATCTACAACCGCGATTTCCTCAAGTCCTTCCTGACGCAGGCCAAAGCCGACGGAACCCTGCCCGATGTCATCGTGTGGCATGAGCTGAGCCAGGGCTGGCAAAACATCGATGAGCACGTCGCGGACTACCGTGCCCTGGAGAGGGAGCTCGGCATCACTCCACGGCCGATCTCCATCAACGAGTACGCCTGGCCGGACCAGGTCGACGTACCCAGTGCGGCTCTGCACTACATCGCGCAGTTCGAGCGTACGGGTGTCAATGATGCCGAGCGCGCCTACTGGTACGAGGCTGGCACCGCCAATGGCCTCTTCTACAATGGTCAACCGACTGCGTCTTACCACATGTACAAGTGGTACGGCGACATGGCAGGACGCATGTTGCCTGTGACCGCTTCCGGTGATCTCGATGGCATCGCCTCTCTCGACAGCACTCGCAAGATCGTCAACGTGGTCTTCGGTGGCGACTACGGAAACGATGCCGTGAAGGTCACCGGGTTGTCTGGCTTCGGCACCTCCGTAAGCGTGACCTTGACGGCCAGCGGCATCACGGGCCGTCAAACGGCCACCTCGGCGCCCTCGGCCATTTCTCGCCAGACGGTGACGGTCGGAGTCGACGGATCCATCACCGTTCCGGTGGACAACATGGACGCGCGCGCCGCCTACCAGCTGCTGATCACCCCTGCCGCTGGGGCGACGAGCAGTTGGCAGCAGACCTACGAGGCTGAGAATGCCACCGTGGTGAACGCTCAGCGCCTCGGCGGCGGGTCAGCCTCCAACGGCTACTACGTCGGCCGCATCGACGGAAGCGGCGATGTCCGCAAGGACAGTTTCGTGGACTTCATCGTCAACGTACCCACGGCTGGGAAGTATTCGATGGCCGTCGGCTACGCCAACGGAGGCTCGTCCACGGCCACGCAGGGCCTGGCGTACAACGGGGGTCCTTGGTCGACGATCTCATACCCGGCAACAGGTTCCTGGGGCAGCTTCTCCGCGAGCGCCACCTCCAGCGCGAGTCTCGACCTGAAGGCCGGGTACAACGTCATCCGCCTGGCCAAGGGATCGCCCGGCTTCTCGGGCGGCACTGGTTTCGCCGAGGTGGACAGCATCACCCTGGCCAAGGTCTGACCGCCGACTACACCTTCGCTGACCGGATCGCCGCTGCAGGCGATCCGGTCAGGGGAAGTTCGAACTCAGCGGCCGCGTCCATGAAACCCGCTGGTGCGTAGGGAACGCCAGCTCTCAGTGTTCGGTCGCTGATGGGGTGATGTCCCTGAGGGTTTCGGCGCAGCCTGCTGTGCAGGGCCGGCCGGACGCCGGCCTGGGTGCAGTTCCGCAGCCGCCGCCAGCAGGTAACCCTGAGTCGCCGCGTTGCTCGGTGGGTACCTGGTGCCAGCTACCCACCGGTCATCAGGACGTGCACGATGCCGGCCAGCGCGGCGGAGTCTGGGGCTGTAGTGGCTGCACCCGCTGCCACAGCCCGTCAGGCATCACCTCCGCGACCTGCTTCAGCACCACCTCATCGGTCGTACCGGCAAGGCTGCGATAGCCTCAGCGGGTCCACGAATCCTGGTGAATGAGCCATGAGTGGGTGCGATTTGACGCGATCTTCGGTAGCGGTGCGTGGCGCCTTTGATCAGTCACGTCTCCGGAGGTGGTGCGACGTCTTGCATCAAGACAGTAGTGACACCTCCGTGGTCTTGGCGAGAACGATCCTGCAACTCTCCGGTACCAGAGCGCCGACAGAGGCGGCTCAGCCGACGATGTCGCGCGTGACGGCGAACTGCTCGGTCAGCACGCCGCCGATGATCGACTGCGTCTGGTTGATCTCCTCCACCGCGGCGTGGATCTGCACCAGCGAGGCGGTGACCGCACCCACCCGCGCCTGGATCGTGGCGACCTTGCTGCTCACGCTCGACGTCGCCTGCTCGGTCTGACCCGACAGTTCCTTGACCTCCTCGGCCACGATCGCGAAACCCCGTCCGGCGTCCCCGGCCCGGGCCGCCTCGATGGTGGCGTTCAGGGCCAGCAGCTTGGTCTGGGCCGCGATGGCCTGGATGGCGCGCACGACGTCGTTGATCTCCGCGCTGGCCCGTTCCAGGGCGGCCACCTCGGCGTTGGCCTCCACCGCCAGGGTCTCCCCGTGCGCGGCGACCCCGGTGGCGGCGACCACGTTGCGCTCCACCTCCCCGATGGACGCCAGCAGGTCCCCGCCGGCCCGGGTGAGGCGGTCGGCGGCGGCGAACCGCTCCATCGCCTGGCCGATGAGGAAAGCCGTGTTGCGCAGGGCGCTCTCGCGGCTGGCCGACATGATGAGGGTGCGGGTGGCGAAGAAGTCCATGGTCCCCACCACGCGCCCGGCCACCACCACCGGCAAGCACACCCCCGACTTCACCCCCGCCCGCTGGGCCGCCGGGGCCCGCACGCAGTCGGTCATCTCGCCCAGGTCCTCCACGAACACGAAGTCCTGCTTGGCCCACGTCCGCCCCGACAACCCGACGCCCTTGGCGAAGGACGCGTTCAAGGTCACCTGCCGGAACTCCGCCCCGGCGTCCCCGGACTCCAGCCCGAAGCGCAGCACGTGCTTCGACGCCGGCCCGGACTCGTCCAGGCGCCAGAAGGAGCCGTACTGCCAGTCGAACTCGGCGCGGATCGTGTCCAGCGCCGTGCGCAGCGCCTGCTCCTCGCTGGTCGCCGACGTCAGCGCGTGGATCAGGGTGGAGACCGCCTCGACGTCCTGAGCGGCCTTCTCCTGCCGCACGGCCTCCTCGAGCCGGGCCACCGTCGCCGAGATCAGCCGGGCGACCGTGCGCAGCACCGACAGCCGGCCGGCGGAGGGGGTGATCTGCTCGGTGGTGAAGAAGTCCAGCGTCCCGGCCACCTGCCCGCCCTGCAGCACCGGGAAGCAGATCCCCGAGCGGATCCCGGCCCGCTGCGCCACGGGTGCCCGCACGCAGTCGCTCAGCTCGCTCAGGTCCGCCACGAACACCAGGTCGCGCTGGCGCCAGGCCCGGCCCGACAGCCCGACGCCCTCGGCGAAGGTGGCCGCCAGGGTCACCCGGCGGAACTCCTCGCCGGCCGTCCCGCTCTCCTGCTCGAAGCGCAGGACGCGGGCGGCGCGGTCCAGCCGCCAGAACGAGGCGTAGGCCCAGCCGAAGCGGGTCCGGACGGTCTCCAGCGCGATCCCGACGGCCTCGGCCGGCGTCCGGGCCGTCTCCAGCGCCTGCACGAGGTCGGTCACGGCCTCGACGTCGGCGCGCCCCTCGGCGAGCTCGCGCGCCACGGCGGCGGTTCCAGCGGTCCGTCGACCGAGCATCGTCCATCTCCTGTCACTGGGCGCGGTGACGACCCGGGTCGTCACCGCGCCGGACTCCTTCAGCGCTGAAGTTCTCCAGCACTGGAGTGATCGACTGCCCGGTGGGACGGCTTGACTACTGCATCCGGAGGATCGTGGCCCCCGACCACCTCCCGGGCCCTGCCCGCCCCCTCCGCCGGCCCCCGGTCAAGCACCGGAGGTCCTCGACCGATGAAGGACCGTGCTGACCACCCCGAGCGCCCACCCGACCGACGCAGCCGGTGTCGACCCGGACCAGGGCTCCGCCGAGCTCCACCCGGTTCCCGTGGACCGGCTGCCGGGGGTGCGGGAGGAACTGGACGTGATCGCCCGGTCGCCGTTCTCCGGCTCCGAACTCGGTCACCTGACCCTGCAGGCGGGGCTGGGGGTCCTCGGCATCCTGGACAGCGCCGCCGACCGGGTCGGGCTCCTGGCCAGCGACCTGCGCGCCATGTACCTGCTGCAGGTCCTCGGGGACCAGAGCGCCGGCTCGCTGGCCCGCCACATGCTGGTGCCCCAGTCCTGCGTGACCCTCATCGCCAAGAGGCTCCAGGAGGAGGGGCTGGTCACCCGGGCCAAGGACCCGCACGACGGGCGCAAGGTCATCCTCGGCATCACCGGCGCCGGCCGGTGCCGTCTCGACGAGGCCTCCGTCCTGGTCCGCGCCGAGCTCAGGACGTTCTTCGCCCCCCTGTCACCGGCCAGCGCGGTCGCGCTGGCGGCGCTGCTCGCCGACGTCGTCGAACCCGGTACCTCCGGGGCAGGGCAGGGGCGCTGACCGCAGCGCACCCCGGCACCGCGGCCGCGCACCGCCCGTGCCCCGTCAGGTGGTCGACACGTCGGTGGAACGGGCGACCCCCTCGCCGGCCTCGACCTCCTCGCGGCGGGCGTCCAGCGCGCCGAGCGCGAGGGAGAACGAGTCCGAGCCCAGCAGGTGGCGCAACCGGCCGCCGTTGCCGGACACCCCGAGGTCGACGAGGGCCGCGGCGGCCTTGACCGGGTCACCCAGCTGGGTCCCCGGCATCCGCAGGTGCGCCTGCGTCATCTCGCGCAGGGCGGGGTAGGCGTCGGTGGTCCTCTCGGGCAGCACCAGGGAGTCCGGGGTCAGGAAGTCGGTGCGGAAGTAGCCGGGCTCGACGAGGCTGACCTGGATCCCGAGGTCGGCGACCTCCGCGGCGAGGGACTCGGTGAGCCCCTCGAGGGCGAACTTGCCCGCGCAGTACAGGCCCCAGCCGGGGAAGGACGTCATCCCCAGGATGGAGGAGACGTTGACGACGTGACCTGACCGCTGGGCCCGCAGGATCGGCAGCGCCGCGCGCAGGACGTTCCACACCCCGACGACCTGCACGTCGAGCATGGCGCGGACCTCGGCGTCGGAGGTCTCCTCGACGGCGCCGAGGAAGCCGTAACCGGCGTTGTTGACGACGACGTCGAGGGTGCCGAACCGCTCGCGGGTCCGCTGCACCGCCCGCGTGACGGCGGCTCCGTCGGTCAGGTCGAGTTCCAGCGCCAGCAGCCGGGAGGTGTCGACGTCACCGCCGAGGGCAGCGGTCAACCGCTGCGTCGAGCGGGTGGTGGCCGCGACGTCCTCGCCGCGGTCCAGCAGTCGGGTGACGAGCTCGCGGCCCAGGCCGCGGGAGGTGCCGGTGACGAACCAGGTGGACACGAGGTCTCCTTCGGTCGGAGGAGGTGGGGACAGCACCAGCCTGGGCCGTCAGCAGGGGCCGGGGAGGCCGCTGCCCCGCCCACTCCTGCCTGGGTACGGCGTACCCCCCTTCGACCTGTCCGTGCCCCGTCCGGACCGGCACACTGGTCGGGTGACCTCCCACGGCGAGCACCGCAGGGACCTGGGTGACTTCCTCCGCAGCCGGCGCGCGGCGACGTCCCCGGAGGCGGTGGGGCTGCCGGTGGCGCCGGGGCGCCGGGTCGCCGGGCTGCGCCGGGAGGAGGTCGCCCGGCTCGCCGGGGTGAGCGTGGACTACTACACGCGCCTGGAGCAGGGCCGCCACGCCAGCCCGTCGGGCGCTGTGCTGGACGCGCTGGCCCGCGCGCTGGGCCTGGACCCGGCGGGTCGCGCGCACCTGCACGACCTGGCGGGGCCGTCCACGGCGAGGCACGAACGCCCGGTGGTGCAGCGGGTGCGGCCCGCGGTCCACCAGTTGCTGGACTCCCTGCGTGACCACCCGGCGTTCGTGGTCGGCCGGCGCACCGACGTGCTGGCCTCCAACGCGCTGGCCCGGGCGCTGCTGACCGACTGGGACGCGCTGCCGCCTCGCCGGCGCAACTACGTCCGCTGGCTCCTGCTGGACCCGGGTGCGCGTGCGCTGTTCCCCGACTGGCCGGTGCTGGCGGCCGAGGCGGTCGGCACGTTGCGCCTGGACGCCGGCCGCCACCCCGACGACCCGCTGCTCAACGCCCTCGTCGGGGAGCTGACGATCGGCTGCCCGGAGTTCGCCCGGTGGTGGTCCGACCGCCGCGTGCACGAACGCACCCACGGGACCAAGCGCCTGCACCACCGCGTGGTGGGGGACGTCACGATCCACTTCGAGGCGCTGGTGCTGGCCGGGGAGGACGACCAGACGCTGTTCACGTACTCGGCCGAGCCGGGGAGCGCTTCGGCGGACAACCTGCGGCTGCTGTCGTCGTGGGCCACGGACCCCGGTCCTGCCGGGTCCCGCCGGCCGCGCGATCCGGCGACGCCCTGACGTCTCGGCCGTCGCGGGGTCCCCGGGGCACCGCGGGGCTCACCAGAGCTTGCCGCGCCAGCTCAGCCCCTTCAGCAGGCGGACGCTCACGCGCCCCGTGGAGGACACCGTCGCGCGCCCGATCCGCTTCGTGACGCTCACCCCGGAGCGCCCGGCGTTCACGCGCACGCCCTTGCCGAGGTCCTTGGCCCAGCGGAACGAGAACGGCACCTGCACTCCTGACGTCGGACGGTCACGGGACTCGCCCGCGCAACGCGCGGACCGGCCCGCGGGGTTCCCGCCGCACCGCCGCGTCCCCCTCGGGGCAGCGGGCCCACCCGCACGGCACCACGGTGCCCGGAGGGGAGGGGGTCAGCCCTTCAGGGCGCCGCCGAAGTTGAACGCCCCGCCTAGCCGGCGGGACAGCAGCACGTACAGGACGACGACGGGCAGCGTGTACAGGACCGAGTACGCCGCCAGCTGACCCCACTGGACCGACCCGTACTGCCCGAAGAAGGTGAAGATGCTCACCGAGGCGGGCAGCCGGTCGGGGGACAGCAGCAGGACGAAGGGGATGAAGAAGTTCCCCCACATCCCGATGAACGTGAAGATCGTCACGACGGACAGCCCGGGCCACATGAGGGGCAGGACGATGTGGCGCAGCGTCTGCATGGAGCTGGCCCCGTCGGTCCAGGCCGCCTCCTCCAGCGTCAGCGGCACGCCGTCCATGAAGTTCTTGCACAGGAAGATCGACATGGGCAGCGCGGTCGTCGCCATGAACGCGACCGTCCCGCCGATGGTGTCGACGAGGTTGAGCTGCACGAACAGCCCGTACACCGGGACCATGATCGCCGTGATGGGCAGGCCGGTCGAGAAGAGGATGGTCAGCAGGAACGGCCGCTTGTAGCGCGTCTCGAAGCGGGACAGCGGGTAGGCGGCCAGCGTCGCCACGACGATGGCGATGAACGTCGAGCCCACGCACAGGACCAGGCCGTTCCACATCGGCCGGTACGTGGTCTCCGGGGTCAGGACGGCCCGGAAGTTGTCGAAGCTGAAGCCCGTGCCGGGCCACTCCAGCTTCAGCCCCGCGCGGGCGTCGAAGGCCGCGAAGACGACCCACAGCAGCGGGACGAGGAACATCACGCCGAGCACGGCGGTGACGACGTTCACGACGGCCGTGGCGACCCAGGTGCGGGGTCCCACGGGGCGGTGCGAGGTGACCGCGAGGGGGGTGGCGGTCGGCGTGGTGGAGGTCTCGGTGGTCATCGCGTCAGTCCTCGCGCAGCAGGCGCATGTAGACGATGGAGAAGACGCCGCCGACCGCGAGCAGGACGAGCGCGATGGCGGTGCCGTAGCCGATCTGGCTGAACGAGAAGGCCTGCTCGTACATGTACAGCGGCAGGGTCTGGCTCTTGGTCCCCGGGCCGCCCTTGGTCATGGTGTAGATCAGGCCGAAGACCGACAGGGTCTGCAGGGTGATGAGCATGAGGTTCGTCGTCACGGTCCGCTTGATCATGGGGATCGTGACGTGCCGCAGCCGGGCCCAGCCCGTCGCGCCGTCCATCTCCGCTGCCTCCTCGATCTCGGCCGGGATCTCCGAGAGCGCCGCGTTGTAGACGAGCATCGAGAAGGCCGTCCCGCGCCAGACGTTCGCCAGCGAGACCGCGATGATCGGCAGGGTGTAGAGCCAGTTCTGGCCCAGCCCCAGCACGCCGATGACCTCGTTGAGCGTGCCGTCCTTGGCCAGGGAAGGCGTACCAGAGGTACCCGGCGACGACCCTCGGGGATGACCCAGGCGCCGATGACGGTGATGCCGACGAGGGTGCGGACCACCTTGGCGGCCCGCTTCTGCAGCAGGGCCAGGGCCAGCCCCAGGACGTTCTGCCCGACGACGGCGGACAGGATGGTGAACACCAGCGTCAGGACCACGGAGTTCCCGAACGCCTCGCTGCCGAAGGCGGCCCGGAAGTTGTCCAGGGCCGACGAACTGCGTGTCGCCCGACCCCGCACCGGTCAGCGCCGTGTTCGTGAACGCGGCGTAGACGCACCACAGGATCGGGCCGGCCAGGAACACCAGCAGCAGCACGACCGCCGGGGTCAGCGGCAGCGCCCTGGCGATGTCGACCCGGACCGGGTGCGTCCTGCGCCGCAGCTGGGGGCCGGACGGTGCCCCCGGTCGTGTCAGCGTGGCCACCGGAACTCCTCCCTGCGACTCACAGCGTCGCGGTCTTGTCCTCGCCGACGATGCCCTTGACGGCCTCGTCGTAGGCCTTCGCGGCCTCGTCGGGGCTGGCCTGACCGGTGACGACGGCCTCCATCGCGACCTGGATCTCGTTGGACACCCGCGGGTAGTCGGTGTTCTGCGGGGCGGTACTGGGTCACCGGGACGAGGCTGGAGAAGAACTCCAGCGTCGGGTTGGAGCCGGTGTACGTCGGGTCGGCGGCGACGTCCTTGCGGACGGCGACGGCGGCGGAGTTGATGTTGTAGCGCAGGTTGTTGTCGAAGGACGTCAGGGTCGAGATGACCTTCCAGGCGTCGTCGGCGTTGGAGGCGTTCTTCGTCATGGCCCACGTCCAGCCGCCGGACATCGAGATCTTCCCGTCGCCGGAGCCGTCCTTCGTCGGCATGGGGGCCTGGCCCATGACGTCGTTCCACTGGGGCCAGGGGGCGCCGCCGGTGTCCAGCCAGGTGCTGGAGACCCAGGAACCGTCCAGGTCGATGGCCAGGGTGCCGCCGGGCAGGAACTCCTCCTGCACCCGGGTGCCCACCTGCGCGTCGAGCGCGACCGAGGGGTCCGGGGCGAGCTTCTCGTCGAAGATCGTCTTGATGAACCGCAGGGAGTCGACGAACTCGGGGCTGCCGACGTTCCACTTGTCCTGGCCGGGGTCGTACAGCGTGGAGCCGGTGCCGTAGAACAGCATCTCGAACCCCTGCATGGACGCCGCCTCACCGGCGGCCTTGCCGGCGAACACGTTGATCGGCGTGACGCCCGGCACCTTGCCCTTGATCTCGCGGCAGGCCGCGAGGATGTCGTCCCACGAGGTGGGCGCCCAGTCCGCGGCCAGGCCCGCCTTGGTGAGCAGGTCCTTGTTGAACCACAGGGCGCGGGTGTCGGTGCCGTCGGGGACCCCGTACGTCTTGCCGTCGGCGGCCTTGGCGGCGCCCTTGGCGACGTCCTGGAACTGGTCCCACTCGTCCCACTGGCCCAGCCAGCTGTCCAGGGGCTGCAGGTACCCGGCGGTGATGTCGGAGTTTGATGAGGAACGTGTCCTCGTACACCACGTCCGGGGAGGTGCGCGGCGAGCGCATCATGAGCTGGAGCTTGGTGTAGTAGTCGTTTCTCGGAGGCGACGATCGGGACGAGCTCCACGGTCTTGGCCGGAGTTCGCCTTCTCGTAGGCGCTCTTGACCGTGGTGAGGTAGTCCTTCATCACGGTGCCGAGCCCCACTGCTGGTAGGCGACCTTGATCGCCCCGGACGAGTCATCGCCGCCCTGGGACCCGCCGCCGCAGGCTGCGGTTCCGAGCACGGTTCCGGCACCCAGGCCGGCATAGGTCAGGAAGCTACGACGACGCACAACCCACTCCCTCGTGGCGGTGTCCGATCTCTGGCCGGCCGGCCGGGCGGTCCGGGATCGTCCGGCCGGCCGTTGCGAGGAGACTAAATCCAGTGGATTGACGGTGTCAACGGATGGGCCGCATCATTCTGGGAACGATCCCAAAGTCGCTCCCCGAGCGGGGCGGCGAGCGCGAGAGGCGCGGGTGCGACGAGGCACGAACCTGCCCTTGGTGGGCGACTACAACCAGGCCGTCGTCCTCGACGGCGTCCGCCGCCACCCCGGCACGTCCCGGACCGACCTGGCCGCGGCCACCGGCCTGACCCTGCAGGACGGTGTCCAACATCGTCCGGCGGCTCATCGAGCGCGGCCTCGTCCAGGAGGGGGAGCCGCTGCTGCGCCCGGGCGCCCGCGCCGGCGGCAAGCCGCGGACCGCCCTGGCGGTCCGGCCCGGCGCGGCGCTGGCCGTCGGCCTGCAGTTCGAGCGCGAGCACGTCGGACGCGGTCCTGCTCGACCTGACCGGGGACGTGCTGGCCGTCGACCGCGAACCGCTGCCGGACCCCCCGGACGCGACCGGCGGGGCGACCGGCGGGGCGGCCGAGGCCGCGGTGGCCCGCGCGACGGCCGTGGTGCGGCGGCTGGTCCGCACCCGCGGGTCCGCCGACGCCGTGCTCGGCGTCGGGTGGCCGTCCCCGGGCCGCTCGACTTCGCCGGGCCCGTGCGCAAGCTCGGCGATCAACCTGCCCGAGGCTGGCGCGGGGTCGCCGTCGCCGACATGCTCACGGCCTCGACCGGGCTGGGCCGGTCCTGGTGGAGAACGACGCGACCGCCGCCGCCGTCGGCGACCTGTGGCGCTCGCGGCGGGTCGGGCGCAGCTTCCTCTACGTCCACGTCGGCGCCGGGATCGGTGGCGGGGTGGTCGTGCGCGACGAGGTTCCTGCGGGGGGAGTCGGGCAACGCGGGGGAGATCGGGCACGTCGTCGTCGAACCCCGCCGGGCCGCCCTGCTCCTGCGGTGCCGTCGGGTGCCTGGAGGCCGTGGCCGCCCCCGCGGCGGTCGTGCGCCGCTACGCCGAACGGGTCGGGCGCGAGGCCGCCCGCGCCGCGGGCCTGCGGCTGGCCGAGCGCAGGCGTCCTGGACGACCACGACCGCCTCGGCGTGCGCGCCGCCGCGGGGGACGAGGTCGCCGCCGCGGAGCTGCGGACCGCGGCGCTGGCCGTCGCCCGCGTCGTGCTGGGCGTGGTCAACGTCGTCGACGTCAGCGAGGTCGTGCTCGGCGGTGCGGGCCTGCGCCACGCGGGGGAACGGGTCCGCGACGCCGTGCGGGCGGGGCTGGGCCTGGCCATGACCCGCGAGGTGCACCCCGTCGAGGTCCGCTTCAGCGACGCCGGCGAGCAGGCCGGTGCGCTGGGGGCGGCCAGCGCCGTCCTGCACGAGGCGCTGTCCTCGACGTGGGTGGGTGTGCACGTGCCCGCGCGCGAGATCGTGATCTCCCCGGTGGCACCCGTGCACTGAGCCGGGCCCCGGCGTTCTGGCAGGATGCCGCTCGGCTCCGAGGGCGTGGCCGCACACGACGTTCGACCGATCACCGAGGTTCCGATGGCCGTCACCGCCCCCCCGTCCGCGATCGACCGCTGGTTCGAGGTCAGCGCCCGCGGGTCCACCGTGGGCCGGGAGGTCCGCGGCGGCCTCGCGACCTTCTTCACGATGGCCTACATCGTGGTGCTCAACCCGCTGATCATCGGCACGCACGCCGACGCCACCGGGAAGTACCTCGGCGGTGGGGACAGCCCGAACCTGGCCGCGGTCGCCGCCGGCACCGCCCTGGTGGCCGGGGTCGTGACGCTGCTCATGGGGTTCGTCGCCAACTACCCCCTCGCCCTGGCGACCGGGCTGGGCCTGAACGCCTTCCTCGCCTTCGGGGTGGCCAGCCTGCCGGACATGACGTGGGCCGACGCCATGGGGCTGGTCGTCATCGAGGGGCTCGTCATCCTCGTGCTCGTCCTCACCGGGCTGCGCGAGGCCGTCTTCCGGGCCGTGCCGGCACCGCTGAAGACGGCCATCAGCGTGGGCATCGGCCTGTTCATCACCATCGTCGGGCTCGTCGACGCCGGGTTCGTCCGGGCCGGCAGCGGCACGCCCCTCGAACTGGGCATCGGCGGCTTCCTCGCCGGCTGGCCCACGCTCGTCTTCGTCGTCGGCCTCGTGCTGATGATCGTCCTCATGGCCCGCGGCGTGCGCGGCGCCATCCTCGGCGGGATCGTCGCGGCGACCGTCCTCGCGGTGGTCGTCGAGGCCGTGGCCCACCTCGGGCCGCGCACCGGGGCCGACGGGTCGGTCGTCAACCCCCGCGCCTGGGGCCTGAACGTCCCCGCGCTGCCGGACTCGTGGGTCTCCGCCCCCGACTTCGCCACGCTGGGGCACTTCTCCCTGCTGGGCTCGTTCGAGGCCGTCGGCTGGGTCACGGTCGTCCTGCTGGTCTTCACCCTGCTGCTGGCCGACTTCTTCGACACCATGGGCACGGTCGTCGCGATCGGCGCCGAGGGCGACCTGCTCGACGCGGAGGGCAACCCCCCGCGCATGCGCCGGATCCTCGTCGTCGACTCCATCGCCGCCGCCGCCGGGGGCGCCGGCGGCGTCTCGAGCAACACGAGCTTCATCGAGTCCGCCACGGGTGTGGGCGAGGGGGCCCGCACCGGGCTGGCCAGCGTCGTGACGGGCGTCGCGTTCCTGCTCACGACGTTTCCTGCCCCCCGTCGTGGCGATCGTGCCCTACGAGGCGGCGACCCCCGCCCTGGTCGTCGTCGGGTTCCTCATGATGACCCAGGTCAAGGGCATCGACTGGACCGACCTGGAGATCGCCGTCCCGGCGTTCCTGACGATCGTGCTCATGCCGTTCACGTACTCCATCAGCGCCGGCATCGGGGCGGGGTTCGTCGCGTTCGTCGTGGTCAAGCTCGCCCGCGGCAAGGCCCGCGCGGTCCACCCCGTGATGTGGGTGGTGGCGGCCCTGTTCGTCGTCTACTTCGCCATCGACCCGATCAAGCAGCTGCTCGGGGTCTCCTGACCCGGGCGCCGGGGGAGCACCCGGGGCACCCGCGGCGGCTCAGGCGTCGGGCCAGACGATGCCGACCTTGCCGTGGGTGCCGCTGTCGGCGATCCGGTACGCCTCGCCGGCCTCGGCGAGGGGCCGGGTGTCGGTCACGACGACCTGCGGGTGCAGGCCCGTGCGGTCCAGCAGCTCCAGCAGCTCGGCCATGTGCACCGTCGAGGTGACCCACGACCCGTGGATCGTCAGCTGCTGGTGGATGACGTGCTCGCTGACGTCGACCGACAGGTGACCGCCCTCGCCGACGAGGGCCACCCGCCCCCAGCGCCGGGTGTGCTGCAGGGCGAACAGCTGCCCCGCACCGGACCCGCTGCAGTCCACGGCCGTCTCGGCCCCCGCCGGGCAGCACCGCCTCGAACGCCTCGCGGGTGGGTTCGGCGGCCCCGCTCACCGCGCCCAGGCGCAGGGCCAGGTCCCGGCGCTCGGCCGAGGGGTCCACCCCGACGACGGTGCGGACGCCCAGCGCCTGGGCCAGCAGCCCAGCGGCCAGGCCGACCGGGCCCAGCCCGACGACGAGCAGGCGGTCGGCGCCGTTGACGTCCAGGCGGCGCAGCGCCTCGTAGGCGGTGCCGAACCCGCACGCCACGCACGCGCCGTCGAGGTAGGTGAGGCTGTCGGGCAGGACGAGCAGGTCGCGCTCCTCGGCGAGCAGGTAGTCGGCGTGGCCGCCGTCGCGCTGCCAGCCGTAGGCCGCGCGCCGCGGCGACGTGCAGCTGATCTGGTACCCGCGGCGGCAGTCGTCGCACTGCCCGCAGCCGGAGATGTGGTAGACGACGACGCGGTCGCCGGGGCGCACGCGGTCCACGCCCGTCCCGACGCCCACGACCCGGCCCGCCGGTTCGTGACCGCCCACGACGCCCTGGTAGGCCTCGGGCCCCTCGCCCAGGTGCTCGCGGTAGATGGCCCGCAGGTCGCTGCCGCAGATCGTCGAGGCCCGCACCGCGAGGAGGACCTGCCCGTGCCCGGGCGCGGGGACGGGGGACCTCCTGCAGGTCCACCACCCGCCCACCGGGCAGGAAGGCCGCGTTCATCGTGGGCGGGATCGTCATCGTGGACCTCCGGTCGTGGGCCCCCGACGGTGGGGGCACGGGTGCAGCGGACGTTAGCGCTGCCCCGGGGGCCCGGGCGCCCCGCCCGGAGGCATGCCGTGCCGCCCACAGGGGCGGTACACGCTTTCCCGGAGGGCGCGGGACGCCCCGGCGCGGGAAGTGGGCGCTGAACGCTTGACGAGCGGTGCGGACGTCCCCAAACTCGGGGCTTACCGCTTTGAATCGTGTCAGGCGGTGCAAGAACCGGCGCAGCCGCCGGTCCGTGGTCTCGAAGAGGAGACGAACCGTGACACGCAAGAACCCCCGACCCGCCCGCTCGGCCCTCGCCCTCGCGGTCGCCCTGACGCTGACCCCCCTCACGGCCTGCAGCGCCGGGAGCCTCGGCTCGTCCTCGGAGTCCTCCGACGGCGGGACGACCATCACGTGGCTCACCGGCTCCGACGAGACGGCCCAGACGACCGCCAGGACCATCGTCGCGGCGTTCGAGAAGGCCAACCCCGACATCACCGTCGAGCTCGACGGCCGCCCGGCCGGGGCCGAGGGGGACAACCTCGTCAAGACCCGGTTGCAGACCGGCAGCATGCCGGACGTCTTCGACTACAACTCCGGCTCGCTGTTCCAGCAGATCGCCCCCGAGAAGAACCTCACCGACCTCACCGGGGACGCCGCCGTCGCCGCCGTCGACGAGGCGTTCAGCCCGCAGGTCTCGGTCGGCGACGACGTCTACGGCGTTCCCTACGGCACCGCCTTCGGCGGCGGCGTCATGTACAACAAGAAGGTCTACGAGGAGCTGGGCCTGGAGGTCCCGACGACGTGGGCGGAGTTCCTCGCCAACGCCGACGCGATCAAGGCCGCCGGCAAGACCGCCGTCATCCAGACCTACGGCGAGACGTGGACCGCGCAGCTGCCCATCCTCGGCGACTTCCACAACGTGGCCGCCGCGGACCCGGACTGGGCGCAGGAGTACACGGCCAACCGGAGGAAGTACGCCACCGACCCCGTGGCCCTCGCCGGGTTCCAGCACCTGCAGGAGATCCCACGACCGCGGCTACGCGAACGCCGACTTCGCCTCGGCCAAGGTCCCCGACGGCATGCGCCTGCTCGCCGCCGGCGACGGCGTCATGTACCCGATCCTGTCGGGGAACATCACGACGCTGGCGGCGGCCCGCCCCCGACAAGGTGAACGACGTCGGGTTCTTCGCCCTGCCGGGCACCGACGCGGCGTCCAACGGCCTGACGGCGTGGTTCCCCAACGCGGTCTACATCCCCAACACGACCGAGGACGCCCAGCTGACGGCGGCCAAGAAGCTGCTCGCCTTCATCGCCAGCCCCGCCGGCTGCGAGGCCCAGAGCCAGGCCAGCCCGCCCACCGGTCCGTACCTGGTCGAGGGCTGCACCCTGCCGGCCGACGTCCCGCAGGTCACCAAGGACGTCCAGGCCTACTTCGACGCCGACAAGCAGTCGCCCGCCCTGGAGTTCTGTCCCGGTCAAGGCCCGAACCTCGAGCAGCTGTGCGTCGAGGTCGGCTCGGGCATCACTCCGCCGCCGACGCGGCGAAGCTCTACGACCAGGACGTCGAGAAGCAGGCCCAGCAAGCTCGGCCTCGAGGGCTGGTGAGCTGAGGTGTCGGCGACGATCAGCACCCCACCACCCGCCACGCGCACCGGTGCGGGCGGGCGCGCGCGAGGGGACGGGCGGCAGCGTCGCCGGCGCAGCCCCTACCCCCACTGGTTCTACCTGCCCGCCGCGGTCGTCTACGCGGTCCTCTTCCTGGTCCCCACCCTGCCTGTCGTTCTACTTCAGCCTCACGCGCTGGACGATCTTCGACAGCGAGTTCATCGGGCTGGGCAACTTCGCCCAGTTCTTCTCCGAACACGGCCCTGACGAAGGGCTTCGTCAACACCTTCGTCTACGCCGTCGTCACCTCCGGGGCCAAGGTCGTCCTGGGGATGGCCCTGGGCCTGCTGCTGACCTCCCGGATCGTCGGCCGGGGGTACCTGCGGTCGGTGGTGTTCTTCCCCGTCCTGGTCTCCACGGTCGGGGTCGGGATCACCTTCAGGTGCTCATGAACCCCGAGAAGGGGCGTCATCAACCACGCTCTCGCGGTCTTCGGGATCGACCAGGTCGGCTGGCTCACCAACCCCTCCCTCGCCCTCTTCTCGGTGGCCCTGGTCGACGTCTGGAAGGGCGTCGGCCTGGCCACCGTCATCTACATGGCCGGGATCGTCTCGATCCCGAACGAGTACCGCGAAGCGGCCAAGGTCGACGGGGCCGGTGCGTGGAGCACGTCCGCAACATCGTCCTGCCGCTGTCCTGGCCCGCGACGTCGACCGTCGTGACGCTCTCGCTCATCGGGGGCCTGCGGTCGTTCGACCTCATCTGGGCCATGACCCGGGGCGGGCCCGGCTTCACCTCCGACGTCATCGCCTCGGTGATCTACAAGCAGTACCAGGCCGGGTTCTACGGCCTGTCGACGGCCGGCAACGTCATCCTCTTCCTCGCCGTCCACCGCCATCGTCGTCCCGCTGACGCGGTACCTGTCCCGCAAGGAGGTGGAGATGTGAGCACCCTCGCCGACGCCCCCGTCAAGAGGCCCCTCGCCCCCGCGCGGAACACCCGCACGGCCTCCGCGCTCACCCGGTGGGGACTGGGGGGCCTGGCGATCGTGGCCAGCGTCGTCGTGTTCCTCGTGCCGTTCGCGTTCATCGTCACCACCGCCGTCATGGACGCCCAGCAGGCCGGGGAGTTCGCCCTGGCCTGGCCGCGGAACCTGCAGTTCGTGGAGAACTTCACCACCGTCCTGCAGGCGCGGGACTACCTGCTGGTCATCGCCTTCATCAACTCCACCATCCTCACCGTGGTGTCGGTTGACGGCACTGGTCGTGCTCGGGGCGATGGTCGCCTTCGTGCTGCAGCGCCGCCGGTCCCGCCTCACCGGGCTGGTGAACTTCCTCGTGCTGGCCGGGCTCATCATGCCCCCGGCCGTCGTCCCGACGATCTGGGTCCTGCAGCGGCTGGGCCTGTTCGGGGGGATGCCCGGGCTCATCCTCGTCGAGATCGCCTACGGCCTCTCGTTCACGGTCCTGCTGTTCCGCGCCTTCCTGGGCACCGTCCCGCGGGAACTGGACGAGGCGGCCGTCCTCGACGGCGCCGGCCCGTTCCGGCTGTTCTTCCGGGTGATCCTGCCGCTGCTGCGGCCGGTCACGGTGACGATCATCGTGGTGCAGTCGGTGACCATCTTCAACGACTTCACCAACCCGCTGTACTTCGCCCCCGGCGACCAGAACGCGACGGTGCAGCTGACGCTGTTCAACTTCCAGAGCCAGAACCTCACGTCCTACAACCTGCTGTTCATGGACATCCTGCTCATCACGATCCCGCCGCTGGTCATGTACCTGTTCTTCAACCGTCAGATCGTCGCCGGCATGACGTCCGGCGCCGTCAAGGGCTAGACCGCTCCCAGGAGGAGACCACCCGATGTCCCCACGCTGGCAGGCCGCGATGATCGCGGCCGACGACGTGACCCAGGCCCCACTGCTGCGCACCGCGTTCACCCTCGACCCCGGCCACTGGGAGGTGACGTCGGCCGTCCTGCACCTGTCCGCCCTCGGTGTCGTCGAACCCCACCTCGACGGCGAACCCGTCGGGGAGGACGTCCTCACCCCCGGCTGGAGCTCCTACGAGTGGCGGCTGCGGTACGTCAGCCACGACGTGACCGCGCGGCTGGCGGCGGGGGACACGGCGGGGGACACGGCGGGGGGCACGGGGGAGGACCACGTGCTCGGCCTGGCCCTCGGCAACGGCTGGGCCGTGGGCCGGCTGGCCTGGAGCGGCCACCGCGGCCTGTACGCGCCCGAGCCCAGCGCCATCGCCCAGCTCGAGGTCACCTTCGCCGACGGCCACCGGCAGACCGTCGCCACGGGCCCGGACTGGCAGGCGCGCGCCTCGGCCGTCACGGCCGACGAGATCTACGACGGCCAGGACGTCGACGCCCGGCTCCTCGTCCCCCGCTGGGCCGCGGTGGACGGGCCCGCCGACGGGTGGTCCGGCGTGCACGTCGTCGACTTCGACACCGCCCGGCTCACCGAGCACCTCGGGCCGCCCGTGCGGCGGCAGGAGGTCGTCCGCCCCGTCGCGGTCACGACCTCCCCGAGCGGGAAGACGCTCGTCGACTTCGGGCAGAACCTCGTCGGCTGGCTGCGGTTCACCGTGGCCGGCGGAGCAGGCTCGACCATCACGGTCCGGCACGCCGAGGTCCTCGAGCACGGCGAGCTCGGCACCCGTCCGCTGCGCACCGCGAAGGCCACCGACCGCTTCACGCTCTCGGGCGGCACCGACACCTTCGAGCCGACGTTCACGTTCCACGGGTTCCGGTACGCCGAGGTCACCGGCTGGCCCGGCGAGCTCACCGTCGACGACCTCGAAGCA